>DASTKE010000157.1:0-2803 GCA_035716105.1 Ktedonobacteraceae bacterium
ATCCTGCTTGGCCTGGAAATGTCCTGGTAAAAGTGCTGGTGCAATAAGCGCTCAGGTACGTTTCCGCCGCGGCGGAAACGTACCTGAGCGCTTATTGCACCAGCACTTTTACCAGGACATTTCCAGGCCAAGCAGGATACCGGCTATCACATCGGAGCCTGAAGTTGCTCCCATTGCCAGCACGGCTTGAGCGGCCTGCTCAAGCCGTGTATCGTTCTCGCCGGTTCGTGGCAGAGCCAGCGTTTCCAGCAGGGCAACTATTGGCAGCGCCACATCCCCTCGCGCCGCGTAAGCGAGCCAGCACTGGCTCAGCAGGTGCGTCTGCTGCCGCGCCACCTCGACAATCTGCCGGCAAGCTTCAAGAAAATCAGGATCAGACCCATAAAGCAGCCAGCCCACGGCCATCCAACCCGCCAGGATATCATCCCCCGCTGGCGTCAACCCCACGCCCCGGCCACAGAGACAACGAGCAAGCGCCTGAATGCTGGCACTATCTGTAGGGGCGAGGGCGGAGAGGTCTGGGCAGGGAGGGCCTTTATGGTCGCCCGTCGTAGTCAATATCCGGGACGCGGGCGACCATAAAGGCCCGCCCCACCGCGCCACACCACCCTCGCCCCTACGGGAATGGGTTTCGTGGATGGTTACCAGTCGCTCCCAGTTTTCCTGCAACACGTTCCTGTCTAGCGTATCAGGTTGGTAAATATGCGGGTCCCAAGGGGTGCAGGTACTGAGGTCGAGGGAGCATTCGATGGCTTCGATGTGGAGGCGCTGCGCGCCGAAGAGAACGGGCATACCGGGACGCAGCG
Source organism: Ktedonobacteraceae bacterium (assembly GCA_035716105.1). Taxonomy (GTDB): domain Bacteria; phylum Chloroflexota; class Ktedonobacteria; order Ktedonobacterales; family Ktedonobacteraceae; genus CADDYT01. The sequence continues at coordinate 807 of DASTKE010000157.1, forward strand.
CCGCGAACGGAAACGCGCCACCTGGCACAGAAAGGCGCAAGCCGTTCGGCATCCCCGGCGCATCGAAAGCATTGAGCGATAAGACGAATTCGGATAGTAGGGGCAACCCTTGCGGTTGCCCTGCCCTTCTATCTGACGTATATAGTAGGGCCACCCCTTGCGGGTGGCCTGGGGCGTTGAGCGGTACCCCTTGCGGTCGCTTTGCCGGAAAGACGATGTTGGCGGCGGCAGCGAACACGCCGTGGACGCTGCCGCGTTGTGGCGTTCCCGTTGCCGCCGCCGCGATAGATGCGCTATACGAGGTTGCCGCTGTCTTGCTCATCCGTTGTTCATCATCGCCTGTCTATTCAGAGGACGGCTCCGGTTCGGTGATGAGGATTCGCAGGAATCTGCTGATGGCGTAGAACACCAACCAGTAGATGATCATGGCAATGATTGTGGTCCATTCAAATGCCTGATTCTGGTGCAGCGAGGGCGAACTTACCAGGTTGGAGAACGGAAAGAGAATGATATCGGTCAGGGCATAGAGAAAGGCCGCGAACATATTGTCCGGGTTGGCCCCGATCAGCTTCAGAACGAAGCGAATCAGCAGCATGATCTCCAATACCACGACGAACCAGCGGAGAAAGTCGTTGAGCTTGCCGATGGCAAATCTCACCGTGCGTGCCTCTTCTCGCGGCTCTACCTCCTGCTCCTCCTCTTGACGCACTATCTCCTCGTTGACTGGGCTAACGGGAGGCTGATTCATGACGGTTCTCGGTTGTAATTCTTCCATAGGGGGCGGACCACCAGCCGGGCCAGCTTGCATACCAGCCGGGTCATCGGGATAAGGATTTGTGCGCATCCGTACTCACCTCCATCAAATCTAATCGACATAGCCACGGGCCGGGTACCCACAAAGGGAACCCCTACATATCTCAGCCATGATTCCTTGTAGCATTATAACATGAACTGCTGCTTATGTGCCACGTCGAACTAAAAGCACAACCCCTTCCGCTCGTTTCACTTCGGTATACTGGCCGGAATGCACCAGTTGGTTCAACATGCTGGAGGTCGAACCGCGATTTTCAGGAAAAATGCTATCCAGATCAACGACAATATATTCGGCGGTGGTGGCATTGGTGCAGGATGGATAGACCATGCAAAAGTTTGGAAAGACGGTCACGTACTGTCGCTCGGTGAGATGCGGATTCAACGTATCGCTCGCGGAGACCGAGGCATCCGCTGGAATCATCGCCAGCAGTTGCTCGATGTGCTGCTCGCGGGTGCCGGGTTCGTGATCGGCCCAGAAGATGTTGAGCTGCGGCGTAGCGATGACGAAATTGAGGCCGACCATGAGCGTGATCCAGGCAAACGCGATCCATTGCAGGCGCGCTACCCCTACTCGTTTGGTAATCGGCACAACTCGTTCGCTAAAGCGTTCCCACAGGACAGAGGCGGTTTGTCGTGTGGCTGTGATGGAGCACGCAACTTTTCTGAAAAGAGCCTGCGCTACCCTGCTCTGCTGTATGCCTTGCCGGATAGAGAGGCTGCGAGCTTTGAGCTGCATCCAGAGCGCGCTCTGACCAAGACGGAAGAGGGCAGTTCTGGCCTTTGTTTCCATGTAAAGGTAAAGAACTGGCAGTTGTTGCTGTCCCGGTCGCGCCGCTACCTGTAGGGCCGGAGCATCTTGCAGGTCAGTTTCGCCGCGCCAACGTTGCCAGAGCAGGATGAGGCGGCGGGTGCCATGAATGGCGGCGATCATCACAAAAGGAATGATGGTTGCGTTGTAGTGATAGACGCCGCTGTAGGTCGTCGGGTCAGTGCTGAGCAGGTTGACCGCCAGGCTGGGCAGAGCGGCTAAGAGCCATTCCGGCGCCAGCAAAGCCAGGAAGCCGCTGCTGCGCAGCAGTCCGGCGATGTAATAGAAACGGTCGAGCGTGATGAAGGTGGTGAACAGGAGCCAGGGGTGCAGCACGAGATTGATAATGGCTGCGGCTGGCGAACTGCCCAACTGC
>DASTKE010000158.1:0-2846 GCA_035716105.1 Ktedonobacteraceae bacterium
CCGGAGATCATGCTCGATCAGCACGCATCGGCCCCCCTGTACCGGCAGCTGTACGAGCGACTGCGCAGCTCTATTCTGGCCGGACAACTCGAGGCTGGGACACGCCTCCCCTCGACACGTGTCCTGGCCAGTACACTGGGAGTCTCGCGCACCACCACCGCTCTGGCCTACGAGCACTTGCTGTTGGAAGGCTATATCGAGAGCAGGGTGGGAGACGGCACGCGGGTGGCACGTTTGCAACCGGAGCAGTTGTTTCAGAGGGACAGGGACGCGCAAGATCTGGATACAACCGGTACATCGGGAACGTCTCCAGCCGTGCTTGCACGACGAGGGCAGGTGCTCATCGATATGCCGTATCCAGAAGAATTCTATGGCGAGCAGGCGCGCAGCGGAATGAATGTGTTCCTCGTTGGCCAGCCAGACGTGACCTTCTTTCCCTATGAAACCTGGGCTAGACTGCTGGCAAGACATGCTCGCCACTCCCTGCAAGTCGTCTCAGCTTACCAGTACGTGCAGGGCTACCTTCCTCTGCGCCAGGCCATCGCCACGCACATCGGCCTGACACGCGGCGTCCACTGCTCGCCTGAACAGCTTATCCTCACCACGGGGGCGCAGGCAGCCCTCGATCTGGTGGCACGGGTGTTGCTTGATCCAGGAGAGTCAACCTGGATCGAAGACCCTGGGTATTCGGGAGCGCGTGGAGCGCTGCTGGCCGCTGGCGCAAAACTGGTGCCGGTGCCAGTTGACGAGGAGGGTCTAGATGTCGAGGCCGGGCGACAGCTCTGCCCTGAAGCGCGGCTGGCGGTCGTCACTCCCTCACATCAGTTCCCAACCGCAGTCACCATGAGCCTGAGCCGGCGGCTGGTGCTGCTGGAATGGAGCAGGGAGACACATTCCTGGATCGTCGAGGACGACTATGATAGTGAGTACCGCTTCAGCGGACGGCCCTTAGAAGCCTTGCATGGCCTGGATCGCGCCGGGCGTGTCCTCTATATCGGAACCTTGAGCAAGACACTCTTTCCTTCCTTGCGCCTGGGCTACCTGGTCGCCTCTCCTGCGTTGCTTCCGGGGTTGACCGCGGCGCAACGCCTCATCACAGTGCATCCCCCGCTGCTGGAACAGATGGCTCTCACCGATTTTCTGGTCGAGGGGTATTTCGCGCGGTACGTGCGGAGAATGCGCCAGTTCTACAAAGAACGCCGCGATACCCTGATCGACACACTGACGCGGGAACTGGGCGATATCCTGGATATCACCGTGCCAGAAGCGGGTATGCACCTGGTCGTCTGGCTCCCTTCAGACATGAGCGCTCAAGCAGTCGCTGACCGGGCAGCCGCCAGTGGCCTGCACATCCTCCCCATCTCACGCTTCAGCCTGCAACCGCTGCAACGCGACGGGCTTGTGTTGGGGTTCGCGAGCGCTTCCCCGCAAGAGCTGCGGGCGGGTACACAAACGCTGGCACTCGCGCTCCAGGCACACTAATCACAGGCCATCAGAAAGGTGAGGGAGAGCCACGCTCCCAGTGGAAAAAAGCGAGAGGAAGCTCACATAGTGACCCGTGCGCTGAAATGCTGCGCCGCTTCACGCCACCTGGAAAGCTGAGCCGCGTTGGGGGAGAAGGTCTGGGTAGGAACGTTGCGGGCGATGGCGCGTACTTCTGACAGGGTGTGTAGTTCGTCGAGGCCCACCAGTTGCATCAGCGCGTTGCCGAGCGCGGTTGCCTCGTATGGCCCGGCAATTACCGGCACGCCGAGCGCGTCAGCTAACCACTGGTTGAGCCGGGCGTTGCGTGCGCCGCCTCCCAGCACGTGGATTGCGTTCAGTGACGTGCCAGCTAATCGGCTCAACTGGTGAAACACCTCGCAATAGCGCAATACTAGACTTTCCATGATGCAACGCGCAAATGCTGCCGGTTCCTGTAGCGGTGTCTGCCCGTGTTCCAGCAGTTGCGCGTTGATCGCGGCAAGCATATCTTCCGGGGCCAGCAGGCGCGCATCGTCCGGGTCGATCAGAGCGGCGAATGGTGGAACACTGTCCACAGTAGCCAGCAGGCTGTCATAGTCCATGACATGCCCATCGCGTAACCAGCGGCGCTGGCATTCTTGTAGGAGCCAGAGTCCCATCACGTTTTTGAGGAAGCGGGTCGTGCCGAAGACACCGCCCTCGTTTGTGCAATTGGCGGCGAGCGCCTCTGGCGTCATAACGGGACGCGGGAGTTCCAGGCCCACCAGCGACCAGGTGCCGGAACTGATATAGCCCCAGTCGCTCGATTGCGCCAACGGCGCTGCTGCAATCGCCGAGCCGGTATCGTGCGTCGCCGGGGCAATTACTTGTGCCGGGCCAAGTTCGCCACGCAATTCAGGCATGACCTCGCCCAGCACCGAGCCAGCCTTGACCACCGGCGGCAGCATGGTTGTGGGAATATTCAGTTGATCGAGGATATCCGTCGCCCACGCTCTGGCTATGGGATCCCAGCACTGTGTTGTGGAGGCGTTTGTGTACTCGGTCGTGAGCGAGCCGCAGAGCCAGTAGTGCAGCAGGTCGGGCATCATCAGCAAACGCGAGGCGCGGGCCAGCTCTCCCGGCTGCTGCCGCTCGTGCGCGTAGAGCTGGAAAAGTGTATTGAATGGCAAAAACTGGATGCCTGTGCGCTGGTAGAGCACATCACGCGGAACACGCGCCAACACCTGCTCCATCACGCCGTCCGTGCGATGGTCGCGATACTGGAAAGGCTGACCGAGAAGGAAGCCCCCGGCATTCAACAGACCGTAATCAACCCCCCAGGTATCGACGCCAATGCTATCCAGCGTTCCCGCGAGCTGGCGTGCTTTACGCAGCCCGGTCAG
>DASTKE010000159.1:0-2698 GCA_035716105.1 Ktedonobacteraceae bacterium
AGCACAACCGACTGGTAGTTTTGCGGCACGAAGCGGCTGGAAGCAAATATCCAGACGAGGATGCCCGTGTGCGGCTGAGAGGCTGCGGCAGCCATGCGAATGGGAATCATGATCTGTGCAGGAGTGGCATTGTTAGGCAACATCATAGTCAATTTCACGGGTGTAATATCCTGGACGCCTGCCGTTGGCTGCAAGCGCAGGGCCAGAAACATCTCATGCGCCTGCGTGTAGGGTTGTATCAGTGACTGCGTGTTGCCGGGAACGTGATAATGATGGCTCTGTAGCCATTTCACCAGTGCCTGTGGATCGCTGGAGCCAATCACAGTATAGGCGTAGGGGCCAACTGCTCCCGAACCATACACGCTTACGTGGGCGGAGGGCGCGGGCGCACCCGCAAAATTTCCCCTGAAGCCAGGGCTGAAACCGCAGGGCGGCGTACTGCCTTCAATAAACGTCGGTGCCGTAGCCCCATCTAACGTGCTGAAGAGATCGATGGGCGCGGTCTCAACCTTCGGCACCGACGGGACGGGCAGTACCCAGGCAAAATCGCTGGCCGTCCCGCTATAGTTGATCTGCTCGTACAATGTAACTTTCCCCGGATCGAGCGCGAAGATCATCCGTTCGTTGGCTTGGTTTACCGGCGTCTGCGCGGTAAATAGCCCACCGCAAGCCAGGACAGGCAATGGAGCCAGCATCAAGCAGCACAGCGCCATCAACGCGGCATACACTATGTGCCGACCGCTATTCAATCGCCATGAACTTCTTATAGCCATGAAACATAGGTGTTTCTGTAGCGGGTTTTCGTGCATGAAATGTTCGCTTTCTATCTTTAACCATCATTCCCATTGGCCCCACTTTGCTCGTGTATTTACCCCTGACTAGTTTCCGGGTTAGATGTTTCGCGCCGACGGCGTCGCCGCCGGGTGGAGGCGCGTTTTGCCGCCGCCGCTCGTAAGCGGGGGACGATGAGGAAGACGTAGAGGGCGGAAATGATGAATACGATGATTGTAATGATGAGCGGCATACCAACCATGATGTTCGATGAGCCGCTGCCGAGCGCCGCCAGAATGGCGAGCAGACCGAAGATCACAACGGTCAGGATGGGAATGAGCCAGCCGCCGCGAATGCGAAACGAGCGCTCGGCTGCCGGTTGGCGCCGACGCAATTGGATGACGCAGAGTCCAGCTACAGTGTAGATCAGCGCTTCCAGTACCGCGCCCACCAGAATCAGTACTTGAAACTGGCCAGTGAGAAAGATAATGGTTGCGACCGCTGCTGAGAACACGCTCAGCGCGATAACCGTCACGTAGGGTACAGCGTAGCTGATGCTGATACGGGCAAAGATGGGTGGTAATGTATCTTCCCGTGCCGCCGCATAGAGGAAACGCGAGGCTGTTGCGAACCCCCCGTTGAAAGTCATTACAGCAGTCAATAAAGTGCAGGTAAGCATCAGCCAGATGCCGAGTTGCCCAAGCGCGGCCTTGCCCAGCAGCATTTGTGGTACAGGTGAGGTGGAGATGGCAGCGCTATGCACATTCAACAGATGGCTTGAGGCGACGGTGAAGAGTGCGTAGGAGACGAAGAGCAGGCCGAGCGAGACAAACATGCCGCGAGGAATCAGGCGAATGTTGGAGATTTCCTCCGAAAGCGGCGTGACCCACTCGAAGGCTGAGAAGACGAAGACGCCAACAGCGACAGCATTGACGAGATCAAGGGGATGTCTGATGGCGTCAAAGGGCATACGAAGCTGAAAGCCGTGTTTGCTCAGGGCGATCAGCGAGATGATGATGACGAAGACAATCAGCGTGTAGGTGGTGATATCTTGCAGCAGGCCAGCGATGCGAATGCCGCGCAGGTTCGCCCCCATTGCCAGGGCGAGCAGGGCCAGTATCCAGATCAGGGAGGCCCAGTTCGGCAGACCAAAGGCGTAGGTGATGGCGCTGCCCACGATGTAACTATCGGCTGCAATGACCGCGACGATGGTGAGCATGTAGCCAAAGGTGATGATGAGCGAGAAGTTATCGTTGAGCGCCTCTTTCATATACTGCCGGATGGCAGCCGCGCTGGGATAGAGGGCGTTCAGTTCGGAGAAACATAGCGCCGCCAACAGCGCCAGCAGACCCGCGACCAGAACGGCAATCCAACCCGAATCGCCACCCAGATACGATGCCAACTGCACGCAAGCCAGCAAACTCACCGCCGCGTACGCCAATCCTGTGCTGGTCGAGACAACCGTGCGAAACGTCAACACACGCCGCAGCGTGACCGGTGCGCCCATAAAACCTCCTACAACGTCATTGTTGAGGATCAGGGTAGCGGAAACAGAGCGGCTTGTCAATTGTTTTCACGGGCTCTTATCTTCGCACCCCATTCTACACCAACGTTCAAAGCTCCACATCGTCCAAATGGCGGGTGCCTTTTGTCAGGCTATGGTGTATTCTCACATAGTAGGAAGGGCAGGAAAGTAGGCATCGTAATGATAGTGGAGGAGGAGACAATGCTTGACCAGCAGGAACGAATTTCGGCGCTCTCGCACGTCTTATGGATAGGTGGTGCTCCGTGCGCGGGCAAGTCTAGTGTCACCTGGCACGCTATGTGAAGTCGCAAGCCGAAGCACGCTGCCTTCCAATTTACGAAGTGGATGGGAGTCGCTCCCTTGACGAAATGACGGTGTTGGTTGAGAATTATGTTGAACCGT
>DASTKE010000160.1:0-14436 GCA_035716105.1 Ktedonobacteraceae bacterium
TCTTTCTTACTACGCACTGCGGGAGAAGCAGACCACCCATTCATCGGCTGCCACCTTTTCTGTTTCATGCGCGAATCCCCGCGCTTCTAGCACGGCATAGAGCGGAACCGGCTCGAATGGCGCAACGATCACCAGCTTCTCGCCTGGTGTGATGCTCGATGCCGCTTCCATAATACGCACAAACAGCTCACCGCCCTGTTCAAGCTCTGGTCGTACATCAAGGACGGTCTGTGCTTGCGCCTTCCAGCTTGTTGCTCGTGCTGCCATGGTCTTCTCTCCTTCCTTCGCGACGGCGTGCGTGACCCGTCTGCTCACGCACGCCTATGATCTCCGGCTGCTTATCATGCCAACCTGCTACAGAACATCTTCGGTGTGAGGAGTGCCAGATACCCTTGTGGAAGGCGGGCGAGGTCGTGCCAGCGGGGGCCTACGTGCGCGTGGATGACCGATCGTACCGGGCGGTGATCCTCAATCAGGAGGGCCTCTTGCCCGCAACGTTTGATGGGCATACCGCGCTGTATTGTACCTCCGCCTGTGCGTGCAGGGACCATGCAGATCGTCGGCGTACTGTTGCCAGAGATGGCTGAGTAAGAGATGCGCAGATACGAGAGGCTTATGGGAGACGGGGGGCTTGATCCGCTTTCACAGCGCGAGGTCAAGGTGGGATGGCGGGGTGTCCACATCAAGCGCACATGCAGAGCGCGCAGCAGCAGAATCATCTCATGCACTGCATCGGCAGCGCGTCCGTTGAGAAGGAAGCTCTTGATGGTTCATCGTCACCCGACACTCTACCGCATCCTCGGCCTGGTCTTTCTCGGTAGCACGCTCGTGCTCATGGTCCTGAGTGCCGCTCTCGCCTGGCCAGCAGCAACACGTGCTGCGCTTTTCCTGCTCAGCGTCTTTCCCCTGATACTCTCGCTCTCCTATTTTCATCTGGGTAATCAAGAAGAGAGAGGGTACGAGAGGCCGGCGGCGCACACGCACATGAGCCAGCTTGCTTCACATGCTCGGCTCTCGCCTTTGCCGATAGTAGTCGGCGTTGATCTTGAGATACTCTTGCCACTCTTGCGGAACAGCATTTTCTTCAAAGATGGCCGTCACGGGGCAGGCAGGCTCACACACGCCGCAATCGATACACTCGTCAGGGTTGATATAGAGCTGCTCATGCTGGTCGTAGTCGGCTTCACCGGCAGCGGGATGAATGCAATCGACGGGGCACACATCGACGCACGAGCCGTCTTTCACGCCGATACACGGCGCGGTAATCACATAGGTCATCTATCCCCCCCTTTCTCATTGATGGACATGCTGGCTGTCACACAGGCGCTCAGCAGTCTCCTTGCATGTGCTCTGGATAGGCGTTTCCCACCAGGGCTTCTTCTAGTGAGTCTTACGCATCACGAATCGCGTATAGCCCTGCTCTCTTAAAACGCCGAGCAATTCGTGCCTGGCCTTGCGAATCCAGGGTGGGATCATGCGCACCGAGCCAGGAGCGCTGGATAGTACGGCCAGCACGCTTCCAACCGGCATTCTTCTCACTTCACGAATCAGTTCCATGAGAGGGCCGGGGCTGAAGCTGCCCCGTGCATCGATCTCTTTCTCGATCGTCACTTCGACACGTTCTGGCATCATGATCATCTCCTTTCCGAAATGCGGCTCTCTCCGCGGTCGCTCCACTTCCCCCTCAAACGGGGAGCGGCTGGGCGAACCTGGTTTTCAGTTCCCTATTCTCTGCCCTCAGCGCTGCGTTTTCCCTGCGCAGGGACGCGATTGCTTCTTCTTGCGTCCGCTCTCGATAGCGAAGCCAGAACGCAGGCGTATGCTGAGACTGCTCAACAAGGTAGATCGCGCGCTCCTGTGCATCTACCACCAGCTGTGCCGGTGCCTGTAACAGCTGTGGCGCATGGCTTTGCAGCCGCTCCATCAGCTCTACAGGGGTGCATCGCTGCTTCTGAAAGCCCTGAGGCCCCAGCACCTCCTCGTTGATGTCCAACATGCTCTCGGGATACCTGTCGGCAATGGCCAGGAGACATATCTGGAGATTCTCGTGCAGCTTCATACGTTTCCTTCTCTCTGCTCATTCACTGCTTGCATTGTCCTGGCTCCTCACCGCTCTCTGCTTTGAGCAATGTCCACCAGGATGCTTCGTCGATCCATGATAAGTGCGGTCTAGAGCGATGGTGGAGTATATTGAGGCAGTATTTGCATCTTCTGGTTCTCGGACCGGTTTGGTGGCTCGATCCAGCGTCGCCCTCCTCCTTCAACTCCTCCCAGAGGACAGCACCCGTGCGCTCGCCCGCCTCCCATCACTCCCACCGCTAGCGCGGCGATCTGCCCGGCGGGCTGCGGCGCTGGAGGCATCGCCCCGCAACGTGCGGGTCAGGAGCAGTTGTCGGATCAGCTCATCTTTTTCCTGCATCTCCCTGCGGAGGCAGTCCCCTTCGGTTTCCTGAAGCGGACGAATGCTGAAGCCGCTTTCTGTTGGCCTGCCACAGTTAGGACAAAACGTGGTGGTAGCAACGAACTGAAGACCACAATACAGACACTCTCTGGCCATAGCTATTCTCCTCATCTTTCCTCTGCTCTTGGCGGGGACGAGCGCGCGGGTTGTTCCCCTTGCCTGGGGATTCTCCCCCCCTCGCTCACAAGAACAGATCAACGGCGTGCCGGCTGGTAGGTGCCAGGAACGGTACGAAAACTGATGGCAAAGCGGTTCCAGCCATTAATCGCGACGACGGCCAGCGTCAGGTTCACCAGTTCCTCCTCGCTCAAGTACTGGCGCACCTCTTCATAGACGGCGTTCGGCACGTGCCCAGTGGTAATCAGCGTGACCGCTTCTGTCCAGGCCAGGGCGGCCCGCTCCCGCTCCGTATAGAAAGGCGTTTCCCGCCAGGCATCCAGGGCATAGAGCCGCTGTTCGCTTTCGCCGCCTTTCCGCGCGTCTTTCGTATGCATATCGATGCAGTATGCGCAGCCGTTGATCTGGGAGGCACGCGTCCTGACCAGGTCGAGCAGGGGTGGCTCCAGGCCGCATTCGGCCAGGTAATCCTCCAGGCCGCGCATGGCTTTCATCGCTCCTGGCGCGACCTTTGTATATTCAATTCGTGGTTGCATAGTAACCCTTCTTTCTCTACCCATGGGGTATGCCAAAGAGAAGCGCTTGCCTGAGATATTCCTGGCAAACAGACCAGCACATGCTCATGCTTCATCTCTTACTCCTACTAGAGAACCTCGTTGCCTCAGAAACAGTGATGTTTGTCACAGTACATCGTAGTGCGATAATTCGGTACCTGCTTCTGCGACAAAGCTCATCGCGCTTTAGCGAAAAACGAACGAGGCTCCGTCGCATCAGTCCACTGCCCACAGGGTAAGCTAGCTATGATGTAGACTCAACGCTATGTCGCAATGTGATATTCTCTCTGTGCATGTATTGTAATCCGAAAATCACCGATGCGGGCACCATCTCAATCACAGACGAGTCACAACCTCTCTCTATTGAGTGATAGAGGACATCAAGTTCCTATCGAGGGATGCGTATGATGCCGTACGATCTCATCCGCGAAGAGGCCATTGCCCTGCCTGGGGTGCTCATTCAGGTTGTCGCACTCGCCGGGTTCCTTTCGTCGCAAGATGATCCGCCTCTCAGAATCAAGGGTAAGCTTTTAGGGTGACCTTCGTAGTTGTCCCGACCATACTACCTCGTCCTGGTCGAAAACGCTTCGGAAGAGGTTCAAAAGCAGAGAGAAACCGTTGGGCATGCTCTTCCGATTTGAAGCGTCGCATCGTCCGTTCACGTTGTCGGGTCAGCTAATGTGAGGTCTCGGCACGATTTTCTCTATCAGGTCCCTCACCCGGCTAACAAAACCGCCTCCACACCAGATCAATTCGCGGATATCTGAGGTTCCTGTTTATCCGCTCCTCCGGGAGGAGCCTGCGACTCTTCGGCTGTCCTTCCTGCACCTTCTGGTTTCTTCCCCTCAACCAACCACCAGGCGCTGAGCGCACTCGCCAGAGCCAGCCCCGCGCAAATGAGCGAGACCAGGCGAAAACTGCTCACGAACGACTCACCGATCGCTCTCTTGAGCGCCACTTGCACCTCACCGCTCACATGCGTGGGGATTTCGATACCAGCTAGCCTGGTGCGCTGTATCTCAATGAGATGTTGCACAGCGGGTGAGAGATGCAGCGTTGCCAGGTGACTATCAAGACTACTCGTGAAGACGGAGAAGACCACGATACCCAGGACTGCAATGGCGAGTAACCCGGCTGTGCGGGACACTGCATTATTGATCCCAGAAGCAATACCCGCATGGCGCTGCTCCACCGCACCCATGACTGCGGTGGTGAGCGGAGCGACGGTGATGGTCATGCCGACGCCCATCACGACCACCGCTGGAAAAAAGGTCGTCCAGTAACTGCCTGCGCCGCTTCCGATGCCTGGCAAGGCAAAAAGAGCAAAGCCAATGGCAGTGATGACAGGGCCAACCACCAGCGGAAGCTTCGCGCCGTAGCGGTGTACTAAGCCACCAGCCCAGCGCGAAAGCAGAAACATGATCAGAATGAAAGGGACGAAGGCTGCGCCAGCAAAGGTAGGAGAATACCCCTGCACTTGAATCAAATCGAAGGGGAAGAAGAAGGTGACGCCACTGAGGGCTCCGTAGAGCAAAAGCGTGAGGAGATTCGTCCCGCTAAAGGTAGGCGAACGGAACAGGGTCAGCGGGACCATCGGTGCCGAGATACGCGCTTCTACCAGCAGAAATGCGCCCAGGGCGACGCTGCCAAGAACCAGCGCGCCCAGCACCATTGGGCTGCCGAAGCCAAGGGAACCCGCCTGGATCAGTCCATACACGAGCGCTCCTAAACCAAGCGTCACCAGCACCGTGCCCGCCCAATCCAGTCCTCCTGTCGCGTCTTCATCACGGCTCTCTGGAACACGCCAGAACAGAACGCCGAGCACGACTGCTGCCAACGGGACATTGAGAAAGAAGACCCAGCGCCAGGAGGCATACTGGACTAACACGCCCCCCAGCACCGGACCCACCACTGAGGTGATAGAGGTAAAACCTGACCAGGTGCCAATCGCTCGCCCGCGCTGCTCATCGCTAAACGAGGCACTGATGATCGCCAGGCTGCCTGGTACCAACAGCGCGCCACCTATACCCTGCACGGCGCGTGCGATAATCAGTTGCAGCACATTTGGCGAGAGACCGCACCAGATTGAGGCAAGGATGAAGACCGCAATGCCCATGGCAAAGATGCGCCGTCGTCCAAAGTGATCGCCGAGCGTTCCTCCCACGAGAATGAGCGCGGCCAGAAAAAGCGAATAGGCCTCCACGATCCACTGCACATCCGTGGCCGTTGCGTTCAGGTCTCGCTGGATAACTGGCAGCGCGACAGTGACAACAGAACCATCAATAAAGGCTATGCTCGATCCCAGGATGGTCGCGACAAGGACCCACACCCCCACATGCGGGGCGCTGGGCATCGTATCGGGAGCAGAGCGAATCACGCCCTCGTCACAGGGCGATTTCACGAAGTTGACCATGTTTGGTTCTCTTTCCTCTTAACGCAAATCAGGCATGTGTGGCCTCTCTACCTCATCTCCCGTTGTTTCTCCCACCGTTGACTCACTTGCAACTGGTGGTTGCTGCTTCTGTGGCCGCACAATGAGAAGTGGAAGTTTCGAGCCGACGAGAACACGCCCCATGATGCTGCCTACTATCCAGCGTTGTAAGCCACCTCGCCCATGGGTCGCTAAAGCGATCAAGCTACATCTCTGGACCTCAAACATTGCTCTGCCTTCGCCGGACTCTGCCATCCTCATGAGCGTATCCGCTACATCCTCGTTTATTGTAACAGACGAAGTGATCTTTAATCCAAGCTCTGCCGCTAATCCGTTACGCACGGTGTCCGTGACAGTGTTAAGATAGTCCACCGCCTCAGCTTGCGCTTGCCTGGCAAGGTCGACATCACGCTCTTTGTCATGATGAGCAGTCGGCAGTTGTACCACCCGCGTGAGATGCAATGCCATACGACATATCACTGGCTCTAGCGTACCCTAAAGCCCACGGAGGTGGCTGCGGCACCAATCACGAATCGGTCACAATCAGGCCGACGTCGATGAAGCGAGAGAACGCTGGATAGCGTGGATGCATGCAACGTACCACATGCACGCCTGATACCCAGGCTGCGGGACACGAAGGCGCTGAATGATCGCTCGTACGGTGCTCCGAAGGTGAGGAAAGTACGGTTTTCCAGGGAGGGGCCGATAGCCTGCAGTCCGATCAGCAGCCCATTGCGTGTGCGTTCCCACGGGAAGGCCATAGCTGTGACGAGGCAAGGCCAAGTTAGACCTGATGACGCGAGTCAATACACTACGCTCAAGCCAGGTGAGCAGATTGTGATTGCTTTGTGATTGCTTGAACAACGTTCTCACCACATCGCGTGTTACGCTAGAAGTATATCATACTGCGATATCCGAGTGCAAAATCAAGCGACCAATTCGGGAATGGGATGAGCAGGGGAATCGGGAGTATTCCCCAATATCTCCCCGCCGACCACACAATTTTTTACGTTAAGAGGCTAAAATAAGCAGCAAGCAAGCCGAAAGGAGCACTAACTATGTTTCAACGCATCCTTGTTCCTCTGGATGGATCAACTCGTGCAGAGCAGGCGCTTCCCGTCGCTGCACGCCTGGTGCATGCCTCAAGCGGGACGATCGTGTTACTGCGAGTCGTGAACTTCCCCAACCAGTTTGTATCCTACGTGGCCCTTGAACCAATGACCACGCAGGCCGTCATAGATACCCAACTCGAAGAGGCGAAAAACTACCTGGCTCACCTGGCCCGCTCAAACGACCTCATCAATGTACACACCGAAACAGAAGTAATGGTAGGTCAGCCAGCCGTAAACATTCTCTCCTTCGTGGATACGCGCAATATTGACCTGGTCGTGATGTGCAGCCATGGGTACACAGGTATGGCACGCTGGGCCTTTGGAAATGTCGCAGAAAAGGTAGCCCATCACTCCTCAGTCCCGGTGCTTCTCCTGCGTGAAGAGAAGCCTCTGCTTGCAGGTCTCCATCCAAATGGTGGGAGTACGTTGCGCGCGCTCATCCCGCTTGATGGTTCTGTACTTGCACTAACCGCCATTGCACCTGCTGCGCAGCTCGTCGCGGCAGTATCGGCTCCCGGAGCAGGTGCGCTCCATCTCACACAGGTCGTCGTCATGCCAGGACGAGGAGAGATCAGCCACACTGAACGAGAAGCCATCTTGCAGCAGGCGAAACAGAATCTCAGTGCTACAGTAGAGGAGATGCGTGCAGGTTTGATTGCAGCTCCTGGAATCGATCACAGGCTCTCCGTTACGTGGTCTGTCACTATCGGTGACGATATTGCAGCGGGTATCGCCAGGATGGCGGAGAACGGCGAAGATGTCGAGGGGGGAGGAGTCTTTGAGGGCTGTGACGTGATCGCCATGGCCACCCATGGATACAGTGGGCTACAACGCTGGGCCGTGGGTAGTATCACCGAGCGTGTGCTGCATGCCACCAGGCTTCCGCTCTTGATCGTGCGCCCGACAGATGTGGTCCCCAGGGAGCACCAGGCCGCGGATCAGCCGATCGAGACTGAATGAAAAAACGGAATGCATGGCTGAGATGGGCAGGGGTACGATCCAGAATCAATCCGATGTTGTGTTGACGCTGGTCTGTCCAGCGTCCATCCCAGCGTTCTTCACCCTTTCATCGTCTCACTCGTGGCTGATACTTGCTGCTCGCCATACTGGATTGTGATTGCTCTGACAGCTTTCCTGATCGTGTGCGTGCTATGCTAGAAATATATCGTTCTACGATATATAAACAGGGTGTCTCAGACGAGTCTGGAATACACCACACGAGGAGGTGCGATGCGGCACCAGGCGCACGATTCAGACGCCCCTTTCCTGTCAGACAGGAGGAACTCCTATGGATATCTATCGCACCCTTGATCTCGCTGTACCGCAGTTGCTCTTTACCGTATTGTACCAGGGAGGCCCCACCGTTTCCGAGGAGGAGTTGACACAGACCGTCACTGCCTTGCATCTGGATATCCGCCACCAGGCGCAGGCAGTCGGGGAGGAACTGCATCGCTGGCTCGAGCGACAGTATACACAACGGGCTCACGAGACCGTCAGCCAGCTCCAGCGTCTCTCCGCGCTGGCAGAGCAGGCGGACCTGGAGCAGGTTCAGGAGACCCTGGTGCGTGATTACTAGCGATTGGGAAATGACATCAGCACCGAATCGGTGCTGGGGATGCAGGGATCGGCTGAAGAGGCTTTCAGGGATGAGGTTCCCTCTCAACCTGATCTGGCCAGGCGCTTAGCCGATGGTCGCGAGTATCTCGCCTCCCTGGGTTTCAAGCCCGGTCAAGGGTCCATGCACGAGGCCTGGCTGCTGTTTCGTGGCTCGGTCCATTACGATATCATGGAGTATATCGTGCGGGATCGCATGGGCATCTACCGGGGAAGTCACGGGGCCCACATCCAGCATGTCACCCGTACCATGTTCCGTACCTATAACCTGATCCATCAGCTTGGTGAGCCGCTGACCGCTGATCTTGCCCAGGATGCCCAGGAAGTCACATTTGCGTTCAATAAAGGTCCCATCCAGTACAATGCTTTCCGGCAGGAGGTACGAGTGCTGATGGAACAAGTTGTCGAGCAAACGTCCCTGATGCACGCCTCCTTCTGGCAGCGCAAACTCGGCTTAGGCACGGGCAAGGAGTTTGAACTGCGCTTGCGTCTCCCAGCAGGTGAGACTCCGCTCCTGGAGGTCATCAGCGTGATTGCTGATGCCGGGCGAGTGGGGAAAGAAACCATAGTGAAGCGCGGCAAGCTGCTCCTGGGGAAACGCGCGCTCTAATCCATCGTGTCGTGTACCAGGTGTGCCGTGCTTTCTCCTGTTTCAGCAGGGAAACAGGGGAGAGGAGGTGACTCATGCAACGACGGGAACGCAGCGCTGCGCAGCCCGCAGAGGGAAGCAAACCAACCCTGCCTTCCGACCCCCGCTCAGGGTCTGCTGCCAGATCCCCCTGGTCACAGCAAGGAGTCTGGGTCTGGATTTCACCGTACTTCGAAACACCCTCGCAGGCGCTCTGCGGGAGCAGTGGCATGCACTCTTGCTTCACATACCCTCTCTTGAACTGCTCTGCGATATGACAGCGTATGGACTGATCGTGATTGATCTGTGACCACTCTCGTGCCTACTTCACGCTTTTACGCATTACAATACAAGCAGAAGCCTATCGTAATACGACAGAATGCTGTGGTACAGGCGCTCCCACCCACCTGTGATGTGTGCATGTGAGGAGGATGAGAGCTGCGGCATGTTACGACAAAGCAGATAACAGCAAGGAGAGCAGTATGTTACATGCAGAACGACAAGCTGAAATGACCTGGGAAGGGAATCTCGCGCAAGGGAAGGGAAAGATCAACCTTGGCAGTGGGGCGGTGGAGGAGCTGCCGATGACCTGGGCTGCGCGAGCAGAGCAGCCGGGGGGCAAGACGAGCCCGGAGGAGTTGATCGCCGCCGCGCACGCCGGATGTTACGCTATGGCCCTCGCCCTCACGCTCGCGGAAGCGGGCAAGCAGCCAGAGCGCGTGCAGGTCAGTGCCGCCTGTACGCTGGAAGAGGTTGCGGGGAAACCCAGGATCACGCGCATGAGGCTGGAGGTCCGAGGCAAGGTGCCGGGACTGGATGCCGCCGCTTTTGAACAAGCGGCCCGGCAGGCGGAGCAGCTCTGTCCTGTCTCAAACGCGCTCCGCAACAACGTCGCCATTCACCTCAACGCGCACCTGGAATCGTAAGGGTCCTGCGCGACTGCCATCAGGAAAGTCGCCTCCGCTTGCCAGGAGAGGATAGTCAGATCGCTGGCCGCCCGGTCGATTGCGCGCCTGATGGTGGCGAGGAGAGGAGTGCATGTGCATTGATGCGTTGCTCCATGATTGGGACGCCCGGCGATGAGCGTCCCCTGGAAGCGAGCAGTGCTGATCTGACAAGAGAGTATTCCATGAAGAACCATATCGATGAGAAAGAAGCCACTGAACAGTTGCGTAAGGCCGGGTGGACCGCCTCAGAAATAGAGCGGTTACGTGACCTGCGCCGGGATTACATTGCACAAGAGGAAGGGCAGGCAATGGCCTCCCCTCGCCGCTCCAGGTTGGTCCGCTGGCTGCTGGTGCTGCTGCAAGAAGGGTTTGGGCCTTCTGTTCCCTGGTGGTGGTGATTGCAAGGACCATGTCTCCTTCTGTCGAGTTGACGAACCAGTCCTCTGCATTCCTACCATGCGAGAACTGCCCTCCGGTTCATGGAGGATCCGGAGGGACCCGCATGTCTGCATGTGGTGGCAGGAGGTGGGAGTACTGATGTTCAGATGGGCAATACAAACTTCACGCAGTCTTCGGTGACCATCAGTAAGGGCAGCAGCCTCAATCTGATCGATGATGTGAACGTGACACATGTCATTAGCAATGGGTTCTGGGTGAATGGTGTCGCCAAGCCAGCAACGGAATCCGGCGCGCCGACCGTTAGCAATCTGCAATTCAGTTCCTCTGGTCAGAGTCAGACAGTTGGCCCATTCAATACGGCTGGTACCTACCATTTGTACTGCAGTGTTCACCAAAACATGAACCTGACGGTGATTGTGCAGTAGTAAGTTGGGTTAGCTTCTGGAGTAGGACGACCGCAAGGGTCGTTCCATAGGCGTCAAGTTAAGGTTCCACAAGGGGGGAAAAGCCGCACCAATAGACAAAAACTCGCATCTCTGCGAAGATGGAAACAAATCATTAATGCGCACGGGCAACCCGGCGTTGAGAGCGACCTGACAAGCTGGATTCTGACGCACGATAGCATGACCCCTACCCCAGCAAACTGTAGGGGGTTTGCAGCAGGCGCTTGATTTCCTGCAGGAAGCGTGCGACGGTCGCCCCGTAGAGGATGCGATGGTCGGCGGACATGGTCATGGGCATGAGGTCGCGGATGACGGGCTGACCATCCATGGGGACGAATTGCTTGCGTATCGAAGCCACAGCCAGGATGGCGGCCTGCGGCGGATTAATCACAGCCACGAAGTCGGTGACATCCATCATGCCCAGGTTGGAGACGGAGAAGGTGCCCCCTTCGAGGTCGCTCGTCGAGAGCTTGTATGCACGCGCCTTCTCAATCAGGGCGTTGGCTTCGCGGGCAATCGTGCGTACGCCCTTGCTATTGGCATCGTGGATGACCGGGACCACCAGCCCGGATGGGATATCTACGGCAATGCCGATATTGATGCGCTTGTAGTGGATGACCTGGTTCTCCTTGAAAGAGCTATTGACCTCGGGGAATTTCTCCAGCGCCAGGGCGCACGCCTTCACGATCAGGTCATTGACCGTGACCTTCACTCCGCCTTCACCCGCGCTTGCATTGAGGGTCTGGCGCATGACCAGGAGTCCGCAAGCGTCCCATCCCGACAGATGCAGCCTATGACCCGGGCGGTACTGACTCAGTGGAGACAAAGATTGCTCCTGCCCCGCAGCGGGGACAACGCTCCGGCTGTGTCCGGTGTGCGGCGAAGTAACGCACAGCCAGACACAGCCAATGCATCACGATCATCCTGACCAGATCGGCGCGGCTCACAATGCCGATCAGCTTCCCCTGCTCAAGTACCAGTACACGCTTGATGTGGTCATGCACGAGAATATGGCTGACCTCTTCTATATCGGTATCGGGTGCAACGCTGATGACACTACGCGTCATGATATCTCCGACCGTTCCCCCCTCTCTTCCGATGACATCGTGCTCGGTCACGACGCCGACCACCGCGTTCTCAGCGTCGACGACGGGTAAGCCGCTCATGCGATGCTGGGACAACAGACGTGCTGCTTGCTGCCTGGTCTGGTCTTCTTTGGCCGTAATCACTTCGGTGGTCATTATCTCTCTGACTTTCATGCCAGGTCTGGGTTCCTCCTCTTGATGACGTGTTCGGATCGACGACCACCGATTGCCGAGGCGAGGCTTTCGATGCCCGGGACAAAGCAAGAGACCCGGAGTTGAGGATCGGTCATCCCTGCTGCCCACCTTGCTCACCTGCCAGTTTCCTGCGGTCCTCGTCCTGTTCCTCATTCACCAGCAGGACCGGCTGTTCGGTGGGAAGGTCTCCCATGCCGACGGAGCCTTATGCCCTCTGTGAACCGCGCTCCTGCTCGCCGCGCACAAGCGCTTGGACGGCTGCGACAATATGGCGAGCGCTGATGCCCGCCGCATCCAGTAATGCGGCTGGTGTGCCAGAGCCAGGCATGGACTGCACTGCCAGTTTGACGATCTCTGGCAGCGGGCCTCCGCGCCGCGAAAAGGCCTCGAACACCGCATCGCCCAGTCCACCCTCGGGCCAGTGGTCTTCTACAACG
The DNA here is from genome assembly GCA_035716105.1 of Ktedonobacteraceae bacterium. Lineage (GTDB taxonomy): Bacteria > Chloroflexota > Ktedonobacteria > Ktedonobacterales > Ktedonobacteraceae > CADDYT01. The sequence continues at coordinate 12,424 of DASTKE010000160.1, forward strand.
ACAAACTTCTTGCCTGCCTCCTGTGCCGTAGCAATGAGCGTCTCCGCATCGATGGGCTTTACCGAGTACGCGTCGATGACGCGGACCGTGATGCCTTCACTCTTCAACTGATCATACGCCTTCAAAGCTTCGTGCAAGGTGATGCCAGCCGCGACAACCGTCACCTGGTCGTTGTTCGATTGGCGCACGATCTTACTCCCGCCCACAGCAAACTGCTCATCAGAACCATAGAGTATCGGCGTCTTCTCGCGCGTGGTACGCAGGTAGACAATGCCGTGAAGGTCAGCCATGTGCGCGACCAGCTGCGCGGTCTGGTTGGCATCACACGGATAGAGGACGATGCTGCCAGAGACGGCCCGCATCATCGCCAGGTCTTCCAGCGCCATCTGCGATGGGCCATCCTCGCCGATCGAGACACCCGCATGGGACCCGCACAGGCGGATGTTCGCACGAGAGACCGCGGCCATACGGATGAAGTCATAGGCGCGAGAGAAGAAGACGGCGAAGGTGGAGGCGAAGGGGATCTTCTGGCGCACACTCATGCCGACCGCGGTAGACACCAGTTGCTGCTCGGCAATGTACTGCTCGAAGAAGCGGTCAGGGTAGGCCCTGGCAAATTCCTCGGCGTAGGTCGAGTTGCTCACCTCGCCATCCAGGCCAATGATAGCTGGATTGGCCGCACCCAGGGCCACGAGTGCGTCACCATAGGCTTTGCGTGTGGCGATCGCCTCTTGGCCATCGTATGTTGGCAATGCCACTGGTTTCTTTGCAGGCGCCTCGGCAGGCTGCAGGTTCTCAGGCTTCTGTACCGGGAAGGTCTGACTGCGTACGTAGTTCAGCTCTGTGAGCGCCTGCGCTTCTTGCTCCTTGTTGAAGGCCTTCCCATGCCAGCCGTTCTTGTTTTCCACGAACGAGACGCCCTTGCCCTTGATCGTCTTCGCAATAATCAACGTGGGCGCGCCATTGGGCTGCACAGCCTGCGCATACGCTTGATCGATCTCTTCATCGTTGTGACCATCGATGACGATCGCATTCCAGCCAAAGGCTGTGGCGCGTGCCGCATAGACCTCGGTGTTCCACCCATGCATCGTTTCGCCGCGCTGTCCCAGGCGGTTGCAGTCGAGGATGCCCACCAGGTTATCGAGCTTGTAGTGTGAGGCATGATCAAACGCCTCCCAGATCGAGCCTTCGGCCATCTCGCTATCGCCCAGCAGCACCCATATGTGATAGGGAAGCTTCTCCAGGTACTTGCCCGCCAGCGCGATGCCCACGCTTATCGGCAAACCCTGTCCCAATGAGCCAGTCGCAACATCTACCCAGGGCAGGACTGGAGTCGGGTGCCCTTCGAGTCGACTGCCGAACGTACGCAGCGTCATGAGTTCAGCATCGCTGATAGCCCCCGCTGCCTTAAAGAGCGCGTACAGCAGCGGCGACGCATGCCCTTTCGAGAAGATGAGGTGGTCGTTATTCGGGTGCTGCGGCTTGTCAAAGTCGTAGCGCAGGTAGCTGGTCAGGAGCACCGCCATCAGATCTGCCGCCGACATCGAAGAGGTCGGGTGTCCTGAGCCTGCAGCTGTCGTACAGCGAATGCTATCGACGCGCAATTGCTGTGCGAGGTGCGTCCATTGTTGCACTTTTGGATCTGTCTGCCTTGTGGTCATATGTCCTCCTGTCACCAGGGTCTGCGGCCCTTTGGGGAGCCACCACTACTGCACGGAGCCCTCGTACAAACCCATGATAGTGTCAAAGAATTTCAACGCTTCTGGCTTCTTTCGCTGGAAGGAGTTGCGGCCGATGATCGAGCCGAATCCTCCACCATCGCGGATCGCACGCACTTCGGTGAAGATCTGCTCATCGGTGGTAGCAGGTCCACCCGAGAAGATGACGATGCGCCGCCCGGCAAACGCGCTCTGGACAACGTGGCGTACCCGCTCTGCCAGCGTCGCTATGGGGATCTCGTACTGCTGGTAGGTCTTCTGCGCCTCTGGCAGTTCTACCCTGGCACTGGGCAAC
>DASTKE010000161.1:0-3247 GCA_035716105.1 Ktedonobacteraceae bacterium
CGGGCTTCCCCGGCCATTTAGCCATGTATGAGGTCCGTTTCTCCGGGGACGGGAATACCGGTTTCAAACCCGAACGGGCTTCCCCGGCCATTTAGCCTATAAATACGTTCACCTCTACGAACGTTTTGCTTGGTTTCAAACCCGAACGGGCTTCCCCGGCCATTTAGCCAAGGCTATTGCAAGACGAGACGACTAAAAAAAGCACGTTTCAAACCCGAACGGGCTTCCCCGGCCATTTAGCCAGCGAATTTGGCCTAGGGATTACCGAAAGCACCGCTGTTTCAAACCCGAACGGGCTTCCCCGGCCATTTAGCCGGTAGTACTTTTAGTATAGCATGAGAAGCCGCGTTATGCAATACAAAACGCGAGGCTCGTTTTTGGAGGACTTTTTCGGGGTCGAGAAGAGGGCCAATTTGGCCCTGATTACCCTGTCATGCGGCTTCTGGAGCGAAGCGCGAGGCTCCTTCGTGGGCCCTAAATTTCGTCCAAAGTAGCGCGCCTTTGAAGCCAGGAAGAGCTTGCTCAGGAAAGCAAAATGATCCATTCTCAAAGCGTGTTCTGTTTTCACTTGCTTTCGAGAAGGAGGATCATCATGTCCCAGTCTAACACATCGGAGACCACCCTGTTTAGCCCGCATGCCAGTCTGGCCGCCATCGCGGCTCAGATCGCGGCTCGCGGCATCTTCGAGGCCGTGCGGAGCGGAGTCGACATCCAGCAAAAGACCGTCAAAGAGAGTCCGCAAGACAAGTTGATCGATATTCTGATGACCTTGCTGTCGGGGGCGCAGAGCCTGGTTCAAATCAATACGCTTTTGCGCTCGGATCCCGGCTTGCAGCGCAGCATCGGACGCGAGCGCTGCTGCGAGCAATCGGTGGCCCAGCAAACGTTGGATGCCGCCACCGCCGAGAATGTAGAGCAGATGCAAGCCGTGGTGAGGACCCTGTTGCGTCAGTACAGCCAGGCGGCTCACCATAGCTCTCGCGACGGCTGGCTGATCCTGGATGTCGACCTGACGGGCATGCCGTGCGGCAAGCACGCCGAGAAAAGCTGCAAAGGCTATTTTAGCCAGCCGCGTGTTCGTCGAGGACGGCAGATGGGTCGGGTGCTGGCAAGCCAATATGGCGAGGTGGTGGTCGATGAACTCTACCCCGGCAACACCAACTTGCTTCCCGCCCTGCCTGGTCTGATCGAGCAGGCCGAGCAGGTGCTCAATTTGATTCCCTGGAAGCGCAAGCACACCATCATTCGCCTCGATGCTGGCGGGGGAACCGTCAGCGCCCTCAATGCCTTGCTTGCTCAGGGCTATGCCATCGTCAGTAAAGAGTATTCGGCTCACAAGGCCAGCCAGCTTGTCAAAAGCGTCCACGAGTGGGTGGAGGACCCCGGGCGGCCTGATCGCCAACTGGGCTGGGTGCAGGAGGAAACCTATGAGTATGTCTGCCCGGTTCGTCGCCTGGGGGTGCGCTGGAAAGACCGCAAAAATAGCTGGCACTGGGCCGTCCTCGTCTTTGCGCGCCTGGCCCCCAGCGATATTCTCTCCTTGCTGGGAGAAGACCCCCGTGCCGATGAGGCGAGCATCATCCGGGCTTATGCCCACTTCTACGACCAGCGGGGAGGAGGCATTGAAAGTAGCTTCGGGCAAGACAAGAGCGGACTGGGCATTACCAAACGCAACAAGAAGCGCTTTGAGGCGCAGCGCCTCTTGATGCTCTTAGGAACCCTGGCCCATAACCTGCTCATTTGGTCGCGGCGCTGGCTCTGTCGGCACAGTAGTCCGCAGGTGGCCCACCGCTTGCAGCACTACGGGATCAAACGCATGCTTCGTGATCTCTATTCCATTAGTGGCAAACTCTCCTTTGACCGGCATGGACGGCTTCGCGTCATCGCCTTGCAATCCTCCTCTTCCCTCGCTCAGCTCATGCTTGTCCCGCTGCACAAATCCCTCGCTCTTTCCAGGATTGCCGTCATTTTGGACAAAACTTAGGCCCCTCATGCGGACGATGACGCGCTCCTCGGCAAGACGGGTGAGTTCTTGAGGGTGTTCCGGTTGGCCAGTCACATCAAGCTTGATGTGAAAGAGTCTCTGATAGGCTGGAATGCGTTGCATGATCCGGAGGAGATCGTTTGCGACTGTTTCTGTATCAGTGAAGGACGCTCCTCGGGCTTGCCAGGCGTGCCCCCGCAACAAGACTCTGACCTGGGCACCGCTACGCAGATTTTTCCACCAGGTCCGATCCCTTCGGCTGATCACGAACAGGGTCTCTCCATCACGGACATAAGAAACCGGAAAGGTATAGCGTTTGCCACTTGTGCGTCCCGTCAGGGTGATCAGCATGGTGTGTGTATCGAACAGGCCATGCAGCGGCGAACGCAACAGCGCAATCACGAACGGGTTGGAGAGTTTCTGCCAATTCATACCGTGGCCTCCTTGTGGTCAAGCTTTCCTCCTCGGCCAGCCTCTCGCGTCCCGATGGTCTGCTTTCCAGAGCGCGAAACAGAGCATACCAATCTCTTGGCGGCAGGCAAGAAGGATCGGCTCGTCTCACGTTGGTAGGAGCAGGACGGTCATACGTCGCCTCGCTGCCGCTCCCGCCTGATGATCCGATGAGCCTTCTTCCCCAGTGTGGAGGATAGCATACTGATGTCACACAACGATCACAGAAGAGGGACGCACCGTCTCACCATCATCACAGATCCAACTACTCGTTCCATCTTGGAGCCTTCTGAGAGCTTGAGTGCCTTTCCAGACTGCTTCTTGCTCGAACCTACAAGCGTTTTTTCCGTTCCGACCCTTTTCACTGTGGTTGTGTACTTAGTCAGATTCCCACAGAGTCCGATGCAGAAGAGTAGAGCGCCGAGCACCAGGAAACAGTTTAAACTGAGCCCCATCTTTATGCGTCCTCCCGCCACCAGGGCTGGTGGCTTTTGGTGGAGCCACCACTACTGCACGGAACCCTCGTAGATCCCCATGATGGTATCAAGAAACCTCAGCGCCCCCGGCTTCTTCCGCTGGAAAGAGTTGCGGCCGATGATCGAGCCGAATCCGCCACCATCGCGGATCGCACGCACTTCGGTGAAGATCTGCTCATCGCTGGTAGCAGGTCCGCCCGAGAAGATGACGATGCGCCGCCCGGCAAACGCGCTCTGGACAACGTGGCGTACCCGCTCTGCCAGCGTCGCTATGGGGATCTCGTACTGCTGGTAGGTCTTCTGCGCCTCTGGCAGTTCTACCCTGGCACTGGGCAAC
>DASTKE010000162.1:0-2665 GCA_035716105.1 Ktedonobacteraceae bacterium
GAGTTCGGCACGAGCGCTGACACAGCCCGTCATCCCTCCCCAGGAGCTTGCAGGAACCCTCTATGAATTGAAGCCGGGGCAAGAAGTCGACCTGACCCTGATGCTGGAACACCTCTATAACCTGGGCTACGAGCCAGTGGCGGAGGTGGAGGAGCCGGGGCAGTTCAGTCATCGCGGCGGCATCATCGACCTGTTCCCGCCAACACTGCCGCGCCCGGTACGTGTTGAGTTCTTCGGCGACGAAGTGGAGTCGCTGCGTACATTCGATCAGGAGACGCAGCGCTCGCTCAACCCGATTGCCTCCTGCGTCATCGGACCGGCACGTGAGGCGCTGCCGGTGCGCGGGCCGCAGGCGGCGCAGGAACTGGCACAACTGGACAGCAACATCCTGCAGCGCGACGCGGAAGAACGCTGGAATCGCGACCTGGAAGAACTGCGCCAGCGCCACTCGTTTGACGATATCGCCTTTTACCTGCCCTACCTTCACGACCGCGCCAGCGTGCTGGACTACCTGCCACGCAATGGATTGCTTGTACTCGACAATCCCGAAGGCATCCAGAACCGCATCACGGAGCTTGATGCGCAGGCCGAGGAGATGAAGGAACGGCTGCAGCGCGATCGCGAAAATCCGGCGCACCTGCGAGAGGCGCATATCAATTGGAACCAGTTGGGGCCACAGGTGCAGCAGCGCCGCCAACTGCGCTTTGCCGATATCCTCTCCGCCGCCGAGTCAGAATTTGACGCCTACCAGAGCCTGGGAACCGAACATCTCGTACCAGCGTTCAGCAGCGCCAACTCCTACGGTGGTCGCTTGCGCGGCTTCGTGCTGGATGTGCGCAAGGCGCTGGATAAGCGCGAGCGCGTCGTCATCGTCACGGCGCAGGCACGGCGTATGGCCGAGGTGCTGGCCGACGAGGCCATCCTGCGCGACAACACCATCCATGTCAGTCCCGGCACCAACATCAACACGTTGCCGGAGCCGGGTACTGTTACCTTGATTCAAGGACAGCTTACCGATGGCTTTCAGTCTCATGGCCTCGCACTGCAGGTCTATACCGACACCGAAATCTTTGGCTGGTCGCGAAAGCGCAATGCACAGCGACGCAAGCCCGTCACACCCGCTTCGTTCCTGGCGGAGGTCAACCCCGGCGATTACGTCGTTCACCAGGAACACGGCATCGGGCGCTTCGATGGGCTGGTCAGGTTGAACATGACCGGCGTCGAGCGCGAATACCTGCTCATCCAGTACGCGGGTACCGATAAGCTCTACATCCCGACCGATCAGCTTGATCGCGTCACGCGCTACATCGGCATGGGCGACGCGGTTCCGGCGCTCAGCAAGCTGGGGACAACGGAATGGACACGCGCCAAAGCGAAGGTCAAGGAGAATGTGCAGGATATCGCTCGTGACCTGCTGCGCCTCTACAGTGTGCGCGAGGCCACGCCTGGCTATGCCTTCCCGCCTGACTCGGAGCAGCCCTGGCTGCAAGAACTGGAAGATGCCTTTGCCTACGAGGAGACGCCCGACCAGGAACGCGCCATTGAAGAGGTCAAGGCCGATATGGAGCGGCCCCGACCCATGGATCGGCTGGTCTGCGGCGACGTTGGCTATGGCAAGACCGAGGTTGCCCTGCGCGCCGCGTTCAAAGCCGTGCTCGATCAGAAGCAGGTCGCTATTCTGGTACCGACAACCGTGCTGGCGCTGCAACACTACAACACCTTCAAAGAGCGGCTCAAACCCTACCCCGTGCACGTCGAACTGCTCAGCCGCTTCCGCTCTGAGAAGGAACAGAAGCAGGTGCTGGAAGATCTGGCTATAGGAAAGGTAGATATCGTCATCGGCACCCATCGCTTGCTTCAGAAAGATGTGGTCTTCCTCGACCTCGGTCTGCTGGTCGTCGATGAAGAGCAGCGTTTCGGCGTTACCCACAAGGAGCGGCTTAAGCAGATGCGCAGCGAGGTCGATGTGCTGACAATGACGGCCACACCCATTCCGCGCACGCTGCACATGTCGCTGGTCAATCTGCGCGACATGAGCGTGATCGAGACGCCGCCGCAGGAACGCCTGCCTATTCGCACCACCATTCGCGAATACGACGAGGACTTGATTCGCGAGGCCATCTTGCGCGAGATCGACCGCGGCGGGCAGGTGTTCTTTGTGCATAACCGGGTAATGGGCATTCAGGTGATTGCGCAGAAGCTTCAGAAGCTGCTGCCGGAGGCGCGTATCGCCGTTGGACACGGGCAGATGGCGGAGGATCAACTGGAACGGGTGATGATGGATTTCTCTAGCGGTGAATATGATGTTCTGGTCTCAACCACCATCATCGAAAATGGGCTGGACATTCCGAATGCCAACACCATCATCGTGAATAACGCGGCCCATTTTGGCCTGGCGCAGCTCTATCAATTGCGCGGGCGCGTCGGGCGAGGAACGCATCAGGCGTATGCCTACTTCCTCTACAACAAGGATGCAAAGCTGACGCCCATTCAGGAGAAGCGCTTGCGGGCCATCTTTGAGGCAACGGAACTGGGCGCGGGCTTCCGCATTGCCATGAAGGACCTGGAAATTCGCGGCGCGGGCAACCTGCTGGGCGCTGAGCAATCCGGCTTTATGAACTCGGTTGGCTTCGACCTGTACAGCAAGCTGCTGGCCGAAGCTGTG
>DASTKE010000163.1:0-5677 GCA_035716105.1 Ktedonobacteraceae bacterium
GGGTACCCTGGGTGGAGGTGCGGGGATGCTTCCCGCCATTCATGACCTGTGATATAATCGCTTCACGAAATTGAAACTGAGAGATAGGGGACGCAGGAAGCTTTGAGCGGAAATGAGAAGGCGAACGGACACGGGAAGAGCAACGGCCACGAGCATATCAGGCAGGGTGAACATGATGGGCGTGGTATGACGCTGGTGACGCCGCTGACTGGCTCGCGGGAGGCGACGGGAGATGGTGGGGTTGAGGAGAGAGTTGAGCGGCTGGCGACGGCGATTGAGAGCCTGCTGTTCGTTTCGGGTCGCCCGTTGGAACGCGGGGAGCTGCGCAAACTGCTGGATGTCGATGATGCGACGCTGGCGCGCAGCTTGCAGGTGTTGGAGCATGAACTGGAACGCCTGGAGCGCGGCATTCGCTTGCAGCGGCTGGGCGAGCAGGTGCAGTTGGTGACGGCTCCCGAAAACGCCCGCTACGTGGCCGCGCTGCTGGGTCTCCCTATGACGGCTAAACTGACTACGGCGGCACTGGAAACGCTGTCCGTCATCGCCTATCGCCAGCCTGTGACCCGTGGGCAGATCGAGGCCGTGCGCGGTGTCAATAGCGACCGGGCGCTGGTGAGCCTCGTGCAGCATGGGCTGGTGGCGGAGGTTGGACGGGCGCAGACGGTTGGACGACCAGCCCTCTTCGCCACTACCAGCGAATTTTTGCAGCAGTTCGGCCTGACCAGTATCGATCAACTGCCTCACACCAATCTCGCGTCACCCGGCCAGGAACAGCACAACGGCTCGCAAGCGTCATTGTCCGAGCACGGAGATGGAGTCATGCATGAAAACGCTCAGGAAGACATGGACGGGAATAGTGGCAGAGACACCAGCGTAGCGGATGGAGGCGATGCATGAAGCGTCTGGGTCGCCACATGCCGCTCAATGCCAGACCGGTCAGGGCAGCGGCCATCGCACGGGAGATCGGCTGCGATGCCATTCAAATTTTTGCCAGCAACCCCACCGGCTGGCGTCCTGCGGGCGATGACCCAAAGTCGGCGCTGGCCTTCGCGGAGGCGGCGCGGCAGCAGGGACTCGACCCCGTAGTCATTCACGCGCCCTACCTGATCAATCTGGCCTCACCTGAAGAGGGCAACTGGGAGAAATCCATCAATTTGTTGCGCTGGACGTTGCAGCGCGGGGCTTTGCTGGGAGCGAGGTATGTTGTCTTCCACACAGGCAGCCATCGCGGGTCTGGTGTCGAGGTGGGTGTTGCGCGCATCGCTGAGGCCATCGAGCGCATCCTGCCGGAGACGCCGCCAGAGGTGCTGCTGCTGCTGGAGAACGATGTCGGCGCGGGTCACGCGCTCGGCTCCAGCTTCGAGCAGATCGCTGCGGTGCTGAACCTGCTACCGCAGTACGGCGAGCGCCTGGGCGTTTGTATCGACACGGCCCACCTGTGGGGCGCGGGACACGATATCTCCACGCCGGAGTCAACATTAAACGTCCTGCAACAGATTGACGACGCTTTTGGCCTCTCTCGCCTGAAGGTCATTCACCTCAATGATACGGAGAAGGCGTTGGGGAGTCACCGTGATGTACATGCGCGCCTGGGCGAGGGCATCATCGGCGAAGAGGGCCTGCGTACGTTGCTGACCGATCCCCGGCTCGTACACACTGTTGTGCTGCTGGAAACGCCCATTAAGACGGATGGCGAAGAGAAAGAGGATTGGGAGCACGATAAGCTCCAGATAGCGAAGGCCAGGAGCCTTATGCAATAACCTTCAAGTTAGTTCCCGGCAGGCCACCCGCAAGGGGATGGCCCCAGAGGCGCGAACGGAAAGGGGGATACGGCTTGCAGGCCACCCGCAAGGGGATGGCCCCAGAGGCGTTAACGGAAAGGGGGATACGGCTTGCAGGCCACCCGCAAGGGGATGGCCCTACTCGAGGCGACGCGGCTCTACGAGCCGCATGGCGAACGTATCTAGTAGGGCCATCCCCTTGCGGGTGGCCTTCAGTTAACGCCTATGGGGGTGGCCCTACTATACGCGCTGCCGCCTTGCAAGCTTGCTACTGGCGGATATAGTAGGGCCATCCCCTTGCGGGTGGCCTGCCGGATTTCATACGCCTCTGGCCTCTACTGCTTTTTCTACTCTTATTTTTTAGTGCAATTGTATAGTGATGGGTATTTTGATGGGACTGCCCTGGGCGGTATGGTTGGTGAGGGGGTCGATGGCGCGAATGATGACTGTTGTGGTGTAGGTGCCGCTTTGCGCGCCTGTCGGATTGGCTGTTACGGTGATGGTGGCTTTTGCGCCGCCAGCCAGGTTGGTACCGGAGGTGGCGGAAAGCGTGAGGAAGGTCGGGGCGTTGTTTGCCAGCCTCGCTGTCCAGTTGAGCGGGGCATCGCCGGTATTTGAAAAGGTGATGGATTGCGAGGTTGTGCCTGTGTTTGTAGCAGTGCCTGCCCCGGTTGTGAATGTGATGGGTTGTGGGCTGGCGGTGGAATTGAGGCTCAGAGCGGGTGGATCGAGGACGTTGAGCGTCACGTTGATGATTTGCGGGCTGCCGACTACGGCAACGCCCTCATCAACGGCACTGAGCGAGATCGAGCCGCTATAGGAGCCGCTGGCCAGCGCGGAGGAGGCCACAGCAACGGTGAAGGTTGTAATGCTGCCCGTCGTGGTGGTCGTAGCTGCGTTCGCCGGGTTGACGGCCAGCCAGCCGGAGCCGGAGCCAAGCGTGACGGTTGGTGTGAGCGCGAGCGTATTGCTGCACGCGCCGCTGGTGCTGACGGTGAAGGACTGTGCCGCTGGATTGCCGCCATTTTCGACGGTGAAGTTCTGGGTCGCGACCGGAGAAGCTTGCAGGGTACACGCTGCTTGCATGGTGAGCGTGACGCCGATTTTCGCGGGCGGCTTGATGGCTGCGTGGGTGACGCTATCGGTCGCGTTGATGGTAATCGTGGCTGAGTAGGTGCCAGCTGTCAGGTTCGTCAATGAGACTGCCACGCTGGTCGGCGTTGAAGCGCTGAGGCTGACCGTTCCTGATGCTGGCGTGGCCGACAGCCACGTGCCGCCGGAGACAGCAGCCATCCAGTTGAGTGGGTTGCTACAGGTTCCGCTGGCTGCAATGGTCAGCACCTGCGCGGCTGGCCCTGCCTGACCGGCCACACCCGCGAAGGTCAGGGCGGCAGGAGAGGCTGAGATGGAGCAGGGAGCCTTGACCGTCAAGGTCACATTCAGCACCTGCGAACTGCCGGAGACGGGCTGCCCGCTGCTATCCGTCCCGGTAACGGTGATCGTGCCATTATACGTGCCGGGAATGATACTCGCGGGCAGGTTGACCGCTACTTTCAATGACGCGGACTGCTGTGCGGATAACGAACCCGTCGTGGGCGTTACCGAGAGCCAGGAACCGCCCACGGCTGTCGCGGCGACCACCTTCCAGTTCAGAGTGCCGCCGCCGCTGTTATTGATGATCATGGACTGGGCAGCCGGAGCTGGCTGTCCAATCACGCCTGAGAAGTTCAGCGCGCCAGGGCTGGTACCGATGTTGGGTTCCCGAGGCTTGCCCACGATGTAGGTGACGGGCAGCGATTGCGTGCCAGCCTGCGAATTGAAGAGAATGGTGCTGGTATACGTTCCCGGATTCAGCGTTGTCGTGCCGGTCGTCACCGTGAGTGTGGACGGTGTTTGGCCGCTGGCTGCGCTGATATGCAGCCACGATGCCGTTGTTGAGGCGTTCCACGACAGCGGCGTCGTGCAGCCCGCCGAGACGCCCAGATTGAGGGTCTCAGTATCCAGTGCCGCCTGCGTGGTGACTCCGCTGAACGAGAGCGCGCCGGGGGAGACACTCAGCGTGCATTGTGGGAACACAGTCAGGCTGACATAGACGTTTTGCGGGCTGTCCTGCACAGTCTCCGTGCTCTGGCCCGTAAACGTTATCTCGCCGCTATAGTTGCCAGGCAGCAGAGAGGCTGTATTGACGCTGACGACCGCGGCCTCGCTCTGACCGCGCAGTGTCGTACTGGCCGAAGGCGAGACAGAGAGCCAGTTGCCGCTTGTACCGCTTGTGTGTACTGACGTACTCCACTGCAAGGGTCGCACGCCTGGATTGCTTACCGTCACCACCTGTGCGGGTGGATTCGTGCCTCCGTCATTGGCGCTGAAGGAGAGCACAGCCGGTGTCAATTGCAGCACGGCCTCGTGTCCCGCCTCAAGCGGTGTCACCTGCAACCTGATCGGCAACGTGGCCTGGCCCGCGTTGGAAGAGAACAGCACCTGCGCGAGGTAGGAGCCGATCTTCAAATTTGAGCGGTCGCCGGCAATGCGTATCTGCGCGCTCTGCCCCTCATTAAGCGTGCCGTGCCGGGGACTGAACAGCAGCCAGGACTGCGTCGAGGTTGCCTGCCAGGTGATTTGCCCGCCGCCGGCATTGCTTAGTTTCACCGTCCGCGTGCTGTTTGTCGTCTGGTCGCCGGAACCAAGATCAAGCGTGTTGGTAGAGAGCAGCAGGTGCGCGGGACGCAGCGAGGCGCTCTGCCCTGTCACCTGCACGGTGAAGGCGGCTGTTTTATGCAGCGTCACGTCTTCGGCCTCGATGAGATGTGGGCCAGCGCGCCAGTGCGGGTCGGCGATGATGGTATCTGAAAAGCCGCCAGCGGCATTTACCGCGAGCGCATCCTGCCCATCCGTGTCGAAGATAGGGATATTGCCATCGCGGGAGAGGCCAATACGTCCACCGGGACTGAAATTGGAGCCGCGCAGGGTAATCATCGCGCCCAGTGCAACGCTGGTAGGCGTAACCTGCAACGTGAGTTCACCGTGACGTGGGGGACTCTGCACAAAGATGCCCCGACCCAGTGTGGCAACGACCCCAAACAACCCGCCAACCACCATCGCGCCCAGCACGAGCATACTCACGAAAAAAAACAGCGACGGCCTCAGGTAGCGCCGTGGCCGCTTTTCACCGCGTTCATACGTAGTATAAGACAGGGCTGGAGGCGGTGCCTTCGATGCAGCCGGTGCTGGCTCCGGTCGAGAGGGAGGGGTCGAAGGCGAGCCAGCCGCGTCGGGAGCAGGCGCGTCGAGAAGAGCGGAACCGGTGGCCGAAAAGGCACGATGCGATGCCGAATCGACATCTTTATGCCAGTTCGTATGAGTCATGGCAAGCGGCTGGGTCGCACGGGTCTCTATGATCTCTGGCGGGTCCCAGGTCTCGCCACAGAGCGGGCAATAGCGCGCATATGCCGGCAGCAGTTCGCTGCAATTCGGGCAACTTACGACCTGCACATCGTCCCCCATGCTGGTCAGCCAGCCCAATTACAGAACATATCATCCCATACTAGAGTGTACGTTGCAAGCCGGGTGTTTGTCAATTGTAATTCGTATGTGTTTTTGATGACATAACGTAGGCGCCGATAAATCGGCGATGCGCACGATCAATCGGCGCCTACGTCGAACACTTCATAGCTCTACACGGCGACGTTTGTAGACCTGCTGTAGGGTTTTTCGGGGTCGATGATGACGTTGATGCAGGCGGGGAGGCCGGAAGCGAAGGCGCGTTCGAGCGCGGGCCGGATGTCTTCCGGACGCTCCACCAGTTCGCCATAGCCGCCGAGAGCCTCGACCATCTTGTCGTAACGGATACCGGGCGAAAGCTCCGCCGCCGTTGCGTGACCGACGATGGCCTTCTG
>DASTKE010000164.1:0-2058 GCA_035716105.1 Ktedonobacteraceae bacterium
ATGCCTTGTGCTCGCCCGCGTCTTTAAGGGCCAGCGCGGGCGAGCACAAGGCATCGCCCCTACGATGTTCCAGAAATATGCTATTGTCTTTTCAGGCTGGAGCTTTTCCCGAACGTTCCAGCATTGCGCAATGCTCAGTAAAAATTGAGGAGGTCCGTGTGCAACCAACCTGTTCGTACCTCGTGTGCGCTACTCCCCGCAGTGGCAGTACCTTGCTCTGCGAAGCCCTGACCAATACAGGTCTGGCGGGACATCCCAAAGAATTTTTCGAGGCTCTCAGAGCTACCGGTCTGCCCAGGCGACCACAGGAGTACTTTACCGGCATTGACGATCCAGAGATCAGTGCCATACTGGGAGATTTCTCCCGCCTCGATGATGCGCCCATCGCCTTGCAGGGAGCGGAGTATTACGCCGATTACCTTGCCCACGTGCTTGAGGACGGTACAACGCCCAACGGTGTGTTCGGCGCGAAAGTCATGTGGGGCTACTTCGGCGATTTTACCGACAATCTGCGCGATATTCCCGCCTACAAAGAGCTTCCCACTCCCGATCTGCTTGCACGTATCTTCCCAGACCTGCGCTATATTCACGTCTCGCGCAATAACAGGGTAAGACAGGCGATTTCACTCTGGAAAGCCATCCAGACATGGACGTGGCGCGAGGACGAGTCTTTCACCTCGACGGGCGAGCCAGCGCATCAGAAAAGGGAACTGCACTTCCATTTCGGAGCTGTCGATTACCTGGTGCAACGGATCGAGGAGCACGAACGGGCCTGGGATCAGTTTTTCACTGAAGCGGCAGTTCAGCCATACCGCGTCAACTACGAAGACCTGAGCGCAAACTACGAGCAGACGGCGCTCTCGATCCTCGACTACCTGGGCATCCCTATCCCTGAGCAAATCATGTTTGCCGAACGGCGCATGAAACGACAGGCCGATACGCTCTCCGAGCAATGGTACGAGTGCTATTACGCCATCAAGCAGGCAGAAGCGCAGGCGGATCAGGTGCTATAGAACCTGGTCTGAACTCTCATAGAGAGAACAAGTGGCAAGCTGTGCCTGCCACTTGTTCTCTCTATGAGAGTTCCACCACCGTTCCCGTCCGTGCGCTTTGCTGTGCGGCCTGGATGACGCGCAGGGTCTCGACGACGCTGGCGGGGTCGACGGGTGGCTCGCCGCCGGAGACGAGGGCGTCGCGCAGGAGGGCGTAGTAGCGCTCGTAGGAGCCGGGGAGGGTTTCGACGGGGCCATCGAAGTGCAGGCCAACTATGTCGGTGGAGAGATGCCCCCAGCGCTCGCGGGCTTCGCGGCCCCAATCCGGGTCGCCGGGACGCATACCGGTGCGCAAGGCGTCTTCCTGGGGATCAAGCCCCCACTTCTCGTAGCTGCCGCGCAGGCCGAGCACGCGCATACGCGGCCCCAGGATACGGGCCACTGCGCTCATCCACAGGTCGGCATGCACGCCGCTGGCAAATTGGAGGGCGACGAAGGAGTCGTCATCCACGAGCGCGCCGGGGCGGCTGCGGTCGACTTCAGCATAGACACGCACCGGCTTGCCGAAAAGCTGCAAAGCCTGATCAATCAGGTGGCTGCCGAGGTCGTAGAGCAGGCCACCAGCCTCTTCGGGGGCCGCATGTTCCCGCCAGACATCAGGGCGCGGCTCTGGTCGGTAGCGCTCAAAACGCGACTCGAAGCGCGTGATCTGGCCGAGCAGATCGTTGGCGAGCAGTTGGCGGACGGTGAGAAAATCGCCATCCCAGCGGCGATTCTGGAAGACCGTGAGCAGCTTCCCTGCGCGTTTACTCGCCTCGATCAGTTGTGTCGCATCGGCAACCGAGGCAGCAATAGGTTTATCGATAACGACGGGCAGACCAGCTTGCAGCGCGGCCAGGCCGAGGGGAACATGGAAGCGGTTGGGTGCCGCTACCACCACGAGATCATAGCGCGACGGGTCGCGCCAGAGGTCGTCGCTGGTGGGTAGAATGGCGGCGGATGGGAAGTCGTGCCGCGCCTGCTGCTGCCGCCGGGGGTTGCTGGTGACAATCGCCGCGACCGTCAT
>DASTKE010000165.1:0-3622 GCA_035716105.1 Ktedonobacteraceae bacterium
TCTCCGCCAATGATGCCGTCTACGAGTTGCTCGGCTTCCGTACCGACGAGGTGTTGGAACAGTCCCTCTCCCGCTTCATCAGTCCTGAAGAAACCCGTGAGTTTACCGCTGCCCTGCGCGAGGTCATCGAGCGCGGCGCAACCCGTAATGCGCGTTTGAACCCACGCAGCGCCTCTGGCGAAATCATTCCCACCAGTCTGAACGCTTCAGCGCTGCGCGATGCCGATGGTAAAGTGATCGGAGCCATTGGTATCCTGCGTGACATGCGCGAACTCGATAAGGCCCGCGCTTATGCCGACAGCCTGATTAAGAATGCGCCCGACCCGGTGTTCGTCTCCGATCTGGAGGGCAAAATCCTCTCCGCCAATGATGCCGTCTACGAGTTGCTCGGCTTCCGTACCGACGAGGTGTTGGAACAGTCCCTCTCCCGCTTCATCAGTCCTGAAGAAACCCGTGAGTTTACCGCTGCCCTGCGCGAGGTCATCGAGCGCGGCGTGATTCGCAACACACGGCTCAACCCGCGCAGCGCTTCCGGCGAGGTTATCCCCACCAGCCTGAACGCTTCAGCGTTGCGCGACCCCGATGGCAATGTGATTGGGGCCATTGGTATCCTGCGCGATATGCGCGAACTCGATAAAGCGCTGGCGTACTCGGACAGCCTGATTAAGAACGCGCCTGATCCCGTGTTCGTCTCCGACCTGGAAGGCAAGATTCTGCAAGCCAACGATGCGGTTTATGAGCTGCTCGGCTTCCGTCCAGACGAGGTGTTGGAACAATCGCTTTCGCGCTTCATCAGTCCTGAAGAGACTCGTGAATTTCTGGCCGCCCTGCGCGAGGTCATCGAGCGCGGCGCGACGCGCAATGCGCGCCTGAATCCACGCAGCGCCTCCGGTGAGGTCATTCCGACGACGCTCAACGCCTCGGCCCTGCGCGACACCGATGGCAAGGTCATCGGCGCAATTGGCATTTTGCGCGATATGCGTGCCTACGAATCGGTGGTGCGCGACTTGCAGGAGTCAAAGGCAGAGTTGCAGGAAAAGATTCTGGACCTCGAAAAGTTCGAGGAAGTGGTCGTCGGGCGCGAACTCAAGATGATCGCGCTGGAAAAAGAGATTGAGAATCTCAAGAAAGAACTGGAAAAGCTGAACCGGGGACAGAGTCGATGGACGTAGCTCAACAATTCATCTCTGAGTCTGCCCTGTACCGGCGTCAAGAGCGAGAACAGAGTAGAGAGGAATTGGAACGCGAACTGGCGACCGTGCGCGAGGCATACGCGCAGGTGTTGGAGCAGAAGAACGCCCTGGAAATGCGCGTCCATAAGAGCGAGGAACGCCGCCGCGCCCTCATGCATATCCTGGCCGACTTGAACAGCCTCAACCGCAAGCTGGCCGATCAGCGCAAGGCCATGATTCACATCCTGGCCGACTACGAGCAGGATCGTCGTGGCCTCGCCCGTCAGACGGAACGCCTGGATAACTCTCGCCGCGCCCTCATGCATATCCTGCAAGACTCGCACCAGTCCAATCTGCGCCTGGAAAATAGCCGCAAAGCCATGATTCACATCATGAGCGATTTGAAGGAGACGACCGAGGAGGTCAAGCGACGCGAACAGGAGCTGCGCGACAAGCAGGAACAACTGGTGCAGGCGGGCAAGCTCGCCACACTCGGCGAACTCACAACGGGCGTCGCGCACGAGCTAAACAACCCGCTCAATAACATCGGCCTGTTCGTTGGCAATGCCATTGACCTGCTCACGCTCCTGGTGAGCGATGCCGACCCTGAGCCTATTCTGAAAGAACTGCACAGCGCGATGCAGCAGGTACGCAAGGCGACGGAGATCATCCTGCACCTGCGCACCTTTGGACGCGCCGCCTCGGTCAACTACGAGCCGGTGGTGATCCAGCAGGTCATAGAGAGCGCCATCTCGCTGATGCAGGAACAACTGCGCCTGCGCGAAATCAAGGTGCAACTCCATTTCCCCTCCGAAGCATTGGTGGTGGTTGGCAACGCCATCCAGTTGGAGCAGGTGTTTATCAACCTGCTCACCAATGCACGCGATGCGATGGCCGGTGTCACGCGCAAAATCATCACCATCGGCGGCACAGCACAGCAACATATGCTGGCAATCAGCTTCCGCGACACCGGCCCCGGCATTCCGCTAGAGTTTGAGCAGCGCATCTTCGACCCGTTCTTTACCACAAAGGAAGTCGGCGCGGGGACGGGTCTCGGCCTTTCCATTACCTATGGTATTATTAAAGAGCATCAGGGTACGATTACAATTGAAAATCACCCCGGCGAGGGGGCAACCTTCTTGATACAACTCCCCCTGGAACAGGGATAAAAAGGGAGATGTTCGCGATGACGCAGCCATATATTCTTATCGTTGATGATGATACCGCTCTTTTGCAGGCGCTGCCACAGGCGCTGCACCTGCGGATCGCGAATGTCCGGGTGGATACCAGCGATTCGGCCTTGAAAGCGCTTTCGCTCATCGAGCAACACGATTATGACGCCATTGTGAGCGATATCAAGATGCCCGGCATGGATGGCCTGGCACTGCTGGCAAAGATCAAAGAGCTGCGACCGGAGACCCCCACGCTGCTGATTACCGGTCATGGGGAGCACAACCTGGCGATTCAAGCGCTGCGCGGTGGCGCGTACGATTTCATCCAGAAGCCAATTGACCGCGACTATTTCGTCGCCGCCCTGCTGCGTGCTGTGCAGACGCACCAGTTACGCCTGCAGGTCACGGAGCAGCAGCGCATGTTGGAGCAACACGCCCGCTCGCTCGAAGAGACGGTACAGGAACGTACCCGCGAATTACGAGAGGCCAATGCCGCCAAAGATGAGTTTCTCAGCATCGCCTCGCATGAACTCAGAACCCCGCTTGCCAGCTTGAAAGGGATGACGCAGCTTCTCCGGCGGCGTCTGGAGCGCGCCGGTTCCAACGATGCCAGCTCGATCTCCAGCATCGAACGCTCGATTCGCCGCATGGAACTGCTGGTCAGTGATCTGCTTGACACCTCGCTCATCACCACCGGCGTCTTCGCCTTGCACCCCAGGGGCTGCGATATGGTGACGCTCTGCCAGAATCTCGTCCAGGAATTTCTAGCCGGCACGCAGCAGGCACCAACTATCACGTTTGAAGGGCCAGACAAGCCGGTCGAAGCCGAGGTAGACGTGGATCGCATCAGCCAGGTGATTCTCAACCTGCTCGCCAACGCGCAAAAGTATTCGCCCGAAGGCTCACCTGTCACCATCACCGTGGCGCGGGCAGAGCAGACCTGTTGTATTGCCGTCCGTGATCTGGGGGTTGGCATTCCACCACACATGCTCCCGCATATCTTCGAGCGCTTCTACCGTGTACCGGGCATCGAGACGCAGACCGGTTCGGCTATCGGCCTCGGCCTCGGCCTCTACATCTCTCACAAGATCGTCGAGCGGCACGGGGGTTCCATCAACGTAGAGAGCAGCCCCGGCAAGGGCAGCACCTTCTCCATCAGCCTGCCCCTATCCCTCAAACCCATCACCAGCGAAATAACCTCCAGCAGCATCTCGCACTCATAGTAGTGCGATTTCAGACAAACAAGCCAATGGCCTGCCAGCGCTGTAGCGCTGGCAG
>DASTKE010000166.1:0-15208 GCA_035716105.1 Ktedonobacteraceae bacterium
CATCAGCCCCCAGGAAGGCCAGCCCTACACCGGAATTGCGGGCGTGCTCCAATCCATCGCGCATCTCCTTGCTCCAATACTCATCATGACCAGGCGAGATATATGCGCGATGATTGAGCAATTGCGCAGGATTCCGCTGTAAATCAATATCGCTGATATACGAAACATCATAGCCCTGTCGTTCAAACCAGCGGATAGCATCGGCCTCAAAGACGAGCACCTGGCTCGAGCCGTCCTCCTGCACATAAGGGCGATCGAAGGAAACTTTGACGCCTTTTGTCGCAGCATCGGACTCACTAAAGAGACCGTTGGCGGTCTGGTAAAGGCTGTATCCTCCCCAATCATTGTAGGCAGCGTATGTGGTATCTGGAGTGGCGACAAGATAGGTAGATTTGTCATTGCTGCGTACATCAAAAGGGACGTAGGTCTGAAAACCACTCCCATCAGTAAATTTCGCCAGATACACGCCAGTGGTCCAATCTGAGGGAACTGTCACCGTATAAGAAACCTTCCATTTTGCCTCAACCAGACCGGTACTGGCGTTGACCAGGCAAGAAAAGCAGTTGAACAATCGGTGAAGAGATTCATCGTAGTAACCCTGGGCATGGCCAACCTGCCGGCTTGTCGAGGCAATGAGCCGACCACCATACCCACCGTACCAGCCAAGCCTGTAAATAGTGATCCAGTAGTAAGTCCCCTCGACCTGAGTACTCACATAAAAAGAAAGCTCTTGTCCTGCTGCTACTGAAGTTACATTCGCATATGCCTGAATCTGCGTTGTAGCTTCTTTATTTCTGGTAATTTGCCAGCTTGCGGTACCCGGTAATGCATTTTCGCGCACAATCTTATTGCCGGTAACTGATGTTGGCGTGGTAACTCCTTGTCCCTGCGCGTTAGAACCTGAAAGCAAGGCTGAGCCATAGAGAACTGCCGTGAGGGAGGCTGCAACAAGTATAAAGAATAGAAAAACCCCCGCAAAAAGTCTTGGCCTCACGGGCATACCTCCGAATACATTGCTTATCATGCATTAAAATATTGCCCCCTGGAAGAGCACGCCTTCATAACTATCATGAAAATACCACTGTTCCTGTGGTAATAAAATGTTCATTTTGGTGGAGAATCAGTGAAATTTTGTGCATGTGGGAGGAAGAAACATGCTCAGACCATTCAAAAACTGTTAGAGCTCTTAACGAGGAAGGGAGGTGTCAAGAGTAGATAACACTAAAACGCTACAGCGAGCCACTGAAATGCCATCTCAACACCGAATCTCCACAACAACAATCACCGGATTTTTATCCCCAAGCTTTTATTCTTAAGCGCGTAGATAGGTCTGCCTTATAGTGGCGCTATACTATCAATTTCTGTTGAAGAAATATGCAGTTTTCTGCGGCGCAGTTTCCTGTTCAAAGAGGATAAGGTTTGATATCTTCTGAATTTAGCGAGATAGATAGGGGATAGGTTTCACATGCAAAACCCGCTAAGTCACTACCTATTGGTCATCAGGCGTTGGGCCTGGATAATCGTTCTCGGTATCGTTATTTGTGGCGGCATCACATATGCTGTCAGTAAGCTGGCGCATCCGAACTACCAGGCCTCATCTACACTCATATTAAATGTGTGTACGGCACAATCATCGGCCTACGATTGCACCACTGCCGGTTTGGAAGCGCTGCCAACTTATGCTCAGTTGGTAACGAGTCCCGAGGTGCTCACCCCTGTGCTAGCCCATCATCCAGGTTTAACCATCAAACAACTCACGGCAATGGTTTCAGCAAAGTCGCAGTCTAACACACTCCTGATGAATGTGGATGTCACGAATACCGATCCAAAGCTGGCGGCGCAGATTGCTAACGAGGTGAGTCAGAGCTTTGCTCAGTTTTCAAATACGCAGCTTCCAGGTACTGTGCAAGTTATCCCCGCGCAAGTACCTACTGATCCTGTTGGGCTAAAGCCGCTCTATGCAGCCGCCATTGGCGCGCTGGTCGGATTAGGGCTTGCGCTGGCACTGATCGTGATCTTTGAATGGGTTGATGATCGATTGACTAAGCCCGAAGAGGCACAGGAGCAGCTCGGTTCCGATGTATTGACCATTCTGCCTCAGATCAAACGTAAACAACTCACGACAGTTGGAGTAGACTCACCCATTTTGGCGGAGGGATGTCGCGTCCTTTGCGCAAACTTGAACACCGCACAAGCTATGAAACCATTTAAGCGGGTGATGATTACCAGTGCGCTTGCTGACGAGGGGAAAAGCACAGTTGCCGCCAAACTCGCCTCCTTCATGGCCCAGTCCGGCAAGCGCGTCTTGCTGGTCGATGCCAATTTGCGCAGTCCCATGCTTGATCGCTATTTCCAACTGGGAAATTACCAGAGCCTTGCGCAGGCGTTCGTAAAAACACACACGGATATCAACATTGAACTTGATGGTCAACCAACAGATATTCAAAACTTACGCGTATTGACGGCTGGCACAGCACCCTCTAATCCAGCCGAACTGCTGCAAACGGCTGCTGCGGCGCGTGTCTTCAAGCATTTTGAAAATGCTCACCACTTCGACTACATTTTCTTTGATACGCCTTCTCTGCTACCCCTGGCCGACGCTCAAGTGCTGGCTACCTATATGGAGGCCGCGATTCTTGTAGTCGACGCCTCTACCACGCCACGAAAAGCATTGGGGCGCGCAAAGCAGATAGTAAAACGCATCCATCTACCCATTCTGGGCATCGTCATTAATAAGAACCCCTGGCCAGATTACAGCACACAGCATTTGGAACAATCCATAGTCTACCAGCAACAACCAATCAGAGAGCAGCACATGGTAGTCATTGAGCCGGAGATCGTCGATACGCCTTTGCCACATATAACCGACGAAAATGAGAGCCAGGACATTACCATTACTGTTCCCAGGCTCAATAGCAATGAGCATCTCTGATCTGGAGAACGGTTGAACTATGTCTCTTGATTTTGATACGGCTAAAACTCGTGCCTTGCGGATCCTTGATACGACCGGGCATATCGCAGCTGTGCGTCTCAAGTCCGCAAACAAATATATCTTCCGCGCGTTGCTCAGCCTGGCTTCGGCGAATCTTTTCATCCGTGCCGGAGGAATGCTCAACCAGGTGGTTGTGACTTACCGCTTTGGGCAGGGGGCAGCAATGGATTCCTATTTTGTTGCCTCCGCAATTCCTATTCTGCTGGCACAACTGCTCGCCACTGCCCTGGAATCCTCCGTCATTCCCGTCTATGCGCGGGTACGGACATCACGAAATAAAGAGCGCGCATCCATTCTTTTCAGCACCTTGCTCAATATCCTGGTGATAGGACTTGTTGTGCTGACAGTGGGTATGCTGCTCCTGCGTAATCAGGTCGTGTTTTTTTCGGCCATTGGCCTGGACCCGCTGCGTCGTACACTGGCTGTCGGGCTGACACCCTACATCTTCCCCGTCCTGCTGTTCATGGTCATCAACAGCTTTCTGGAATGCTTGCTCAATAGCGAAGGCCAATTTGGATGGCCAGCCTATGCAGGTTTGCTGGTACCACTCACTACGGCAGGCATTGTGTTCGTTGGCGGCAAATCAAATGGCGTCGTCATGCTGTGTATCGGCACATTGTTGGGAGAGATGGTACAGATGGGGGTGATTCTCTATCGCGCCCGCAAGGCGAAGTTGGTCTACCGCCCGGTGATTGACTGGCATAATACCGAGCTTATGACCGTTCTGATTGTTGCGTGGCCCGCGTTGCTGAGCGCGCTCATCAGTCAGGCCAGTCCACTGGTTGATCAGATATTCGCCTCATTTCTCTCGACGGGCAGCATCTCGACGCTGAACTATTCCAACAAGATACTGAGCGTCTTTACCGGTGTGATTATCACCTCCGTTGGACGAGCCATGCTTCCTTATTTGTCGAGGCAAGCAGGGCAGAAGGACATGACGGCATTTAAGGACACCTTGCGGCTCTACCTCTGGGGAATCGGGATCGCCACCATCGTATTAACCGCCGGGATGATTGTACTGGCCCATCCAATCGTGCGTATTCTCTTCCAGCGTGGTGCCTTTACCGATGAAGATACGACACGCACCGCTATCACCTTAACTGGATTCATTATCGGGCTGATGCCAATGGCGCTTGGCTTTACTGTGTCAAAAGCTTTTAGCGCTCTCGGCAAAACACGCTTACTTATGTACGTCACCATTTTTAGCGTGTTTTCTAACGCGCTGTTTGACTATATCCTGGCACGCTTCTGGCAAAGTTTCGGCATTGCCCTGGCTACCTCGTTCGTCTACATGTGTACGTTGGTCATATTGCTTATCACGCTGCGCCGCGAAATTGGTACGCTCAATCTGCTTACTCCTCCACGTGAGGTGCTCGACTTCGCACGACGCCTGGGTCTGGAGGAATACTATATGCGTCTGGAAGAAACATACAACAATGGCATCCCTTATCGCACACGGCAACTGTTTAAGCGCGGACTAATCAGTCTGGTTGTCTTTGGTATTGGCATTACTGCCACGTTTATCAATGCTCTGTATACAGTAAAAGCGGCTTTCGGATCGCTCATTGTGCTTGCGCTGTTGCGCTATCGCTACGCGCTCTTACTGATCTGGGTACTGATTGATGCATTCATTGGCTCAACACTACCATTCTTCAATGGCAACAATCTTCTCTCAGGGCTGACGGCTCCTACACTGCTCTTATTGTTCTATCTACCCCTCAAGCAGGCGTTTCAACGTATGCCTGCCCTGGGTTTTTTCTTTGTCTACCTCTGGTGGGTATTCGCCAGTATTGGCTTCTCGCCCCTTGATATCGGCACGTTCCTCACCACCTGGACGACCTTTATGGATTTTCTCGGCGTTGCCGTACTGGCTATCTTCGTCCTAACAACGCGACAACGCCTGCTGAGGGTCATCGACGCCATATTGCTATCGTCTCTGTTTATCGCCGTGTATGGCATCTACGGCTATCTCATAAAGCAGCATGGTATTCCTGATGCCTCCATTCCGTCACTTTTCCGCATCAGTTCCATCTTTGGCAATGGACCAACAACGCTTTCCATTTTCCTTTCCATTGTCATCCCCCTGGCTATCTATCGTGCCACAACCCTCTCAGGTCTCTGGCGTGTCATCTGTGCGGTGGGCGTGCTGATTCTGGTGGCCGCGCTCGGCCTCACCTTTACTCGCGGTGCCTATATCAGCCTCCCCCTCAGCGTTGTAGTGATGATTCTTTTCCTCCCCTCGCGCCAGATGAAGGTTGCGCTGCTCGGCACCATTACAGCGCTAGGAGGCATCGCGGTAGTTATAGCGGCGGTCGGCAATATCCCCATTTTTACGCGATTCCTTAACCAGGACATCGGAACACTTAACGGGCGAACGTATCTCTGGGGAGCCATTCTCGACCATTTTGATCCAACAAAAGTGCTTGGCAATGGTCTAAAAGCCTCCGATGCCCTACTGACGAATCTGCAAATTGGCAACGGTATCGGCGTGATCGGCACAGCGGCACACAACATCTTCCTGGAAAACCTGTACGATCACGGTATTATCGGAGTCTCGCTGCTCGCGCTGTCATTCATCGCAATGGTAATCAGCTTGCTGCGAAGGATGCGCAAAGCCACACCCGATCATCGCCTATTGCTTGCCGCGTGTTTAGCCACATTTATTAACGTCTTTATGCAATCGCTGGAAACCAATGATATCTGGAATCAGGGAGTTGGCATCTACTTCTGGGTTATCATGGCGCTCCCCTTTGCACTTTGCTGGACAACGCCTGCACCGGTGACTGAAAACGAGCCAGAGACAATCGAGGGAGAAACAGTCGAGGAGACACTACCGGCAATCCAGCAAGAACCATTATCAATCCTATAAAAAAAGAGCTTTCTATCAAACGCTGCCGTGTTCGTTCGTGTGCGAGCGTTTTCTGACCAGATAATAAGGAGAAGAGTTGTGGATGAGCATATGCGTATCTGTATGATCGCATTTATGTTTGCACCCTTAGTGGGCGGCGCAGAGGTACAGGCAGAGAAACAGGCCCGGCAACTGAAAGAGCTTGGGCATGATGTAGTAGTGGTCACACTGCGGCACAACAAGCAATGGAAACGGGAGGAAGTCCTCGACGGCCTGCGGATTATTCGGGTGGGCGGCATCTATAATCACGAGGGCTGGCTCCGCATAGGCAGGTTAGGACACCTGCCTATTGATCTCTTGTTCTTCCTCACGCTCTGGCGATTACGTCACCGCTACGATGTATTGCACTCTCTCCAGTTGTCTCCATTGGCTGCTGTCGCCACCTTGATTGGCAAGCTCACCCGCAAACCCGTCATTATCAATATTCCCAGCACCGGACCTGGAAAAAAGCAACAAAAATCTGATGCCGTTCTGATGGCCGATACATTGACAGATACCGAATTTCTTAAGATCGATTTTAAGGATGTGGTGGTCGGCGATATCGCCTACCTCTATAGATCAGCCGTGGGTGGCCGCGCTATTGTGCGCTTCCTGAAAAAGTCCGATGCATTCTACCAGGTGCTCAGCAACCGCAGCAAACCCTATCTGATCTCGCACGGCTTCCGAGCCGAGCAAGTGGTGCTTATTCCCAATGGGGTCGATAGCGAGCGATTCCAACCGGCCCCGGAACGTCGCCCCAGTCCCACAAACCCCAGACGCGATATTGTGTGTGTCGCCCGCTTACAGTATCCAAAGGGGGTCGATGTCCTGCTGCACGCATGGGGAAGGATGATGCGGGAGCCTGCCGAATGGCGAATGGGGCTGCAACCGCGCCTGCTTTTAATTGGCGAGGGTCCACTACAACGCCAATTAGAGCGCATCGACAAGGATCTGGACATTCAGGACAGCGTACAGTTCCTCGGTTTGAGAAGAGATGTCGTTGACCTGCTGCAACAGGCATGGGGATTTGTTTTACCCTCGCGCTGGGAAGGGATGCCCAACGCACTGTTAGAAGCGATGTCCTGCGGCTTGCCGTGCGTCGCCACGCGAGTAAGCGGCAGCGAAGATATCATTGTTGATGGCACCAATGGCTTGCTCGTTCAATCTGAGCAGCCTGAAGAGATGGCACAGGCTCTGCGCCGCATCATCGAGGATAGCGCGCTGGCGCAGCGGCTGGCAGAGGAAGCCCGCGCAACAGTACTGCGCGATTATCAACTCAATACCATTATTGTACGCTGTGTGGAGCTATACCGCAGAGTATGCAAACACAGAAGTCTGCCACTGCCCTTGATACTGGAAAGCAGAGGTGAGCAGTGAACCAGCCGCGTATTTGCATTGTCATCACCACATTCTTTCCGCTCGTCGGCGGTGCCGAAACGCAAACTTTCGCACAGGCACAGCGCCTGCTGGCGCGAGGATACGAGCCAACGATTGTTACTTTTCGTCACAAAAAGGAGTGGTTGCTGCGAGAAACCATCGGAGAAGTGCCGGTCATCCGCGTCGCTGGAAGATTACTCGGCAACCGGGAGCACCATCCCCGCGTGTATCAGAGGCTGGCCTACCTGCTGGCAATGCTTGTCATGAGTTGGACGATCTGGCGGCGGCGCAAGGATTTCGATGTGCTCCAGGTGTGCCAGTTGAACCTGCTGGTTCTGCCACTCGCATTCCTCTGCCGGTTGATAGGTAAGCCAATGACGGTTGTGGTCATCAGCGCGGGAGCAGGGAAAGCCATAAAATCGTCTGAACCCGCTCGCCTGATCGCGGGTCCGCTCGCTGCAGACGCCGCGTGGCTACAAGTGGATGGCAACACCTGGATCGATGGTGATGTGGATGGCCTGGCGCGCAACGGGAAATTCGTGCTGCACTACGTATGCTCCCAACTCAATCGCATCTCTGCCGTAGTCACTGTGCTTAGTTCACGCATGAAACGCCAGTTTGCCGACCACGGCGTGTCCTTGTCTGATATCCAGTGCATTCCCAACGGAGTCGATTTGCAGCGCTTTTACCCGCTCTCCCCGGCAGAAATGGAGCATGAAGAGCGCGCAAGAACGGTTATCTGCGTCTCGAAGCTGCGCTACGAGAAAGGGCTTGACGTGCTGTTACAGGCCTGGCACCTGGTCCATATGCAGCGGCCAGATGCCAGGCTGATTCTTGTGGGCAGCGGCCCCATCCAGAAACAGCTTGAGCGCATGGCAGATGAGCTGGGCATCAGGGAAAGCGTCGAGTTTGCCGGGCTGCAAAAGGATGTCGCCGCGCAACTCCATCGCGGCACCCTGGGAGTGCTTCCTTCACGCTGGGAGGGAATGCCCAATGCCCTGCTGGAAGCAATGGCCTGTGGTCTTACCTGCGTCGCGACGCGGGTAAGCGGCAGCGAAGATGTGATCCAGCACGAAACCAATGGATTACTGGTGGAGACCGAAGATTACGCCGGCATGGCAGAGGCACTGCTGGCGCTGCTGAACAAACCGCAGGTTGCCCGGCGTTATGGACACGCTGCACGCCAGACAATTGTGCAGGGCTACAGCCTTGAGCACGTGACAGATCGATACATCGAGATTTACCGGCGATTGACGGGGAACAAACAACAAACAGAACAGGTAGGAGTCGCGACTTCTGCCGCGCTCGATTTTGAGCAAACTGGAAGCCAGCGATAAACAAAAGGGGGTAAGCCATGTGCGGCATTTGCGGCGTTTTTCATACTGGAACCGGCGAGCCGGTCTCGCCCGACCTGATTGATCGCATGAGACAACTTATCGCGCATCGTGGGCCAGATGATAGCGGTATGCACCTTGATGGGCAACTTGGGCTAGGTTTTGCCCGCCTGAGCATCATCGATCTGAGCGGAGGCCACCAGCCGATGACCAACGAGACTGGCGATATCTGGCTGGTCTTTAATGGCGAAATATGGAACTACAAGCAATTACGCCAGGAGCTTATCAAGCAAGGCCATCAGTTCCGCACCAACAGCGATACCGAGACCATCATTCATGCCTACGAAGAGTATGGGACAGACGCCATCGCCCGTTTGCACGGCATGTTCGCGCTGGCTATCTGGGACGCGCCACGCCAGCGACTGCTGCTGGCGCGAGACCGCGCTGGCAAGAAGCCGCTCTACTACACTCGCGTTGACGGCGATGTCGTCTTCGGCTCCGAAATTAAGGCGCTGTTGGCCCATCCGCGGGTGAGGCGAGAGCCAGACGTACAGGCTATGGCCGATTTTCTCAGTGTGCGCTACGTTCCCGGCCCGGCGACGCTTTTCGCCAACATCTACAAAGTCTTGCCGGGACACTGGCTGCTGGCTGAAAACGGGCAGATACACGAGGAATGCTACTGGGACTTTCAATTCGGCGAGACCGAGCGGCGACCCATCGAGGAATATCTCCAGGGTATTCGCCAGCATGTACGACGCGCCGTCGAGGAACGCATGATCGCCGATGTGCCGGTAGGAGCCTTTCTGAGTGGCGGAGTCGATTCGAGCATTATTACCGGAACGATGAGCCAGTTGACGAGCCAACCCGTAAAAACCTTCGCAGTCGGCTTCGACGTACCCGGCTTCAGCGAACTGCCGTATGCAAAGCTCGTCGCCGATCATTTTGGCACTGAGCACCATGAAATCGTCGTCAAGTGCTCAGACCTTTCAGAATATTGGCCGCTGCTGACCTGGCACCGTGATGAACCCGTGAGCGAGCCTTCTGATCTGGGCGTGTACCTGGTCTCTAAACTCGCCAGCCAGCATGTAAAAGTAGTGCTCTCCGGGGAAGGGGGAGATGAACTCTTCGCGGGTTATCCCAAATATCTGGTTGATTGGATCGCGAACTACTATCAGATCCTGCCTCCCGCGGTGCGCGACCGGGTCATCACACCCCTGCTCGACCGCCTCCCATATAGTATGCGCAAGGTCAAATTTACGGCGCGTTCACTGTCAATGCCCGCACCGCAGCGCTGGATGAACTGGTTCGGTGTCTTCAATGGGCAGATGAAGGAACAACTGCTCGCGGAACAGACGCGGACCAGCGTTAACCTGGACTCCAGCCGGGCGTTTCAACGCTGGCTGGAGCACAATCCGCAGCGGGATAATCTCTCGTCGATGCTCTACCTGGATACAAAAATCTGGCTACCCGATAATCTGCTGATGAAGGGCGATAAGATGACCATGGCCGCGTCATTGGAGGGGCGCATTCCACTGCTTGATTACCAGCTCACGGAGTACGCGGCCAGCATCCCCTCGAATGTCAAGATCAGGCCGTTCCAGGCAAAATACCTTTTGAAGCGGGCCTACGCGGACTTTCTCCCGCGCCCCATCCTGACGCGCAAGAAAATGGGCTTTAATGTGCCGACTGGCACGTGGTTCCGCGAGGGACAACGCAATCTCATTACACAACTCCTGCTGTCAGAACGCGCTCGCGAGCGAGGCTACCTCAATAATGCATTCGTAGCCCGTTTGCTGCGCGAACACCTCGAAGGCAAAACCAACTATCAGGCGCAACTCTTTAGCCTTGCCAGTCTGGAACTCTGGTTCCGCGTCTTCATCGACAACTCCCGTCTGGAATGTCCAGAACTCTCTGTTGAGGCATTACTCAATGAACAGGCAGAAAAGATCAGCATTTAGGGACCGAACGTCCAGTGGAAAGAGCAGGAGGGACAACGCATATGCGAGCCGAACCACAGAGCTGCAAGCCGACATATCGTGTGTTGATGGTCACAGGTATCTATCCAACCGAACGAAAACCGCATTCTGGCACGTTTATCAAGCCTATTGTGGATGCCTTGCAAGCTGAAGGTCACGAGGTAGAGATCATCCATCCAGGGCCAGCATCTGCCCCCTGGCGCTATATACAGGCAGCTGCGCTCGTCTTTTTGAAGACCTTAAGTGGGCGCTACGACATTGTTCACGGCCATTACGGCCTCTGGTGCCTGGCCGCGCGCTGTCAGTGGAGAGCAGCTGTTGTTTCCGCGTTCCTGGGCGATGATCTGCTGGGTACATTTACTCCTGAAGGAACATATAGCAAAAAATCCCTGCTGGTCGTGCGGATCAGTCGCTGGCTCTGTCGCGTTTCGGACGCCGCTACGGTCAAATCTGAGCAAATGAAAAAGGCATCAGGAGTCGACGACGTAGTCGTGATTCCCGATGGCATCAATTTTGACCTGTTTCATCCGATGCCACGGGCCGAGGCTCGCGCCAAACTGGGATGGGATCAGGAGCGCTATTACGTGCTCTTCGCGAATAATCCGCAGATTCCCGTCAAGAACTTCAAGCTGGCACAAGAAGCTATGCAGCGGCTGGCTGGGCGGGGCATAGAGGCCGAACTGATCGTTGCGAACGGCTTGCCACAAACAACGGTCGTGGAGTATATGAATGCCAGCAATGCATTGATTCTCCCCTCACTGGCAGAGGGTGCGCCAAACGTCGTGAAAGAGGCGATGGCCTGCAATATCCCGGTTGTCGCAACGAATGTGGGCGATGTGATGGCGGTGATTGGCCAGACAGAAGGATGCAGCGTCTGCGCGCATGATACCGAGACGCTGGCGGCTGGACTTGAAAAGGCACTGGCGCATACCGAACCAACGACAGGACGCGCCGATATCGCTCACTTGAAAAGTTCTGCGTTGCTAGAACGCATTCTGGAACTGTATGCGCAGGCCATTGCCAGGAAATATAAGCAGAGAAAGAGCGCCTATATCATGGGGGTAAGCGATGCAAAACACTCGTAAAGTGCTTATGCTGGTAGAGAATATGACTGTACCAAGTGATCCTCGTGTCTGGATGGAAGCGACGACGCTGCGCGATGCCGGTTATCACGTGAGCGTTATCTGTCCCAAAGGCAACACAAGTTGCAAGGAGTCGTATAGCTGTATCGACCAGATTCATATCTATCGATACCCGCTTCCCGCAATCCACCGTAAATACATTGAGCACGTTGTCGAATTTAGTTGCGCCCTGTTCATGACGTTCTTGCTGAGCTTCAAGGTCTTTTTTCGCCATGGTTTCGACGTAATTCACGCGGCTAACCCACCCGATATGTTCTTTCTGATAGGCTTATTCTACCGGCCCTTTGGGAAAAAGTTTGTCTTTGACCAGCATGATATTGCGCCCGAAATGTTCCAGGTCCTCTTTGGCGGACGTGTAAAAGTTCTCTATCGCCTCTTAAGACGAATGGAGATGTTATCCTATAAGACTGCACATCTTGTCATCACGACAAACGAAACATTTCGCTGGTTCGCCATAAAACGGGGACACTGCCAGACGGATAAAGTGGTTATCGTGCGTAATGGACCGGATATGCAACGGCTGGATGCCGTTGAGCTTGAGGAACCGTCGGCATTACCTGGCAGGCGGCGCTATCTGCTCGGCTATATCGGAGTCATGGGCAAGCAAGATGGTGTGGAGCATATATTGTACGCGCTCCACGATCTCGTCTATAAACGTGATCGTCAGGATGTATCAGTGGTCTTGATTGGAGAGGGGAGTGCATCCCCCAAGCTACGCGAACTAGCTCAGAAGCTCAAGCTGGATGCATACATCACCTTCACTGGATGGCTGGAGAAGAAAGAGGCATTTCGCTATCTGGCAACGGCGGATATCGGCCTTCAGCCTGATCCTCAGAATGGACTGAACGAGTTCTGCACGATGATCAAAACGATGGAATACATGGCGCTGGGCCTGCCCATCGTCTCCTTTGATCTCGTGGAAACTCGCTTTTCCGCACAAAACGCTGCGCTCTACGCGGTTCCGAACGAAGCGGAAGATTTCGCGAATCAGATCGAGACCTTGCTCTATGATGAGATGCTGCGGCACTCCATGGGAGCGTTTGGGCGTAAGCGAGTTGAACGCGCTTTGAGCTGGGAACATAATCGAAAACGGCTCTTAGCTGCCTACGAGTCTCTTTTTTCTGGTACAACAGCCGTGCAACTGCCAGATGAAGAGGAGGCCCACATCCAGATACTGAGTGCCACGACCGGCCATTACGCCACAGTACTGAGAAGCACGAGACCCGAGTGAGGTGGCATTGTCACCTGCTGCGCCATCGAGTGACCATACAGATCCACAAAGTGCTCGCCGCCTGGCAGCGTGACGGTGTACGTTGTGTCCGGGCTGGGATTGACCACGCTCAGCCCGTGCGTATAAGTGCGCCAGTACACATGCTGGTCTTCCCTCATAGGATCAACAGGACTGCCTATTTTCGCGTTGTACTCGTTGTAGCGTAGATCGGTGCCATATCCCTGAACGGGGGTAATCGCTATCGAGGCGGTATGTTCTTTACACACCAGGTACGATGCCAAAGCCCACTGAATCTCTTTTTTTTCCACCGTTGGGAACTCATTTTCGACAAAGTACGCCTTCTTTGCTTGCTGGACGCTTTCGATAAATTGTATCGTCTGCACCCATCGACTTCCGGTTAGATAGCCCTGTCCATAGTCGGTAAAACCTCTCTCGTCCAACACTCCATCGACATGGCTCAACACCTGTTGGAGTTGCGGATCATTCTGCGATAAAGAGCCAACGCCGAGGTTGGGGATCAACGCCAGGGGATGCTTCAGGCTGCGCAGAGCTTTTTGCATCAATGTAATCCACGTAACAACATCGCTACGCCACTGTGGGTCGCTGACCTGGCCACTATAGCGCTGCACCCACTGTCCATTTTTATAGTACCCACACGCGCCGATCAAATTCTCCATGTTCACATTATCGGCGGCAAGGGCATCATAGCCGTTTTCACTCGCTGGTTGGGCATAAGTCTGCATCTCCCAGGAGATAACAGCAGGATCCGTGAAGTCAAATGGAACATTGGATAGCCCATCTTCATAGGCTGGCGTCTTACGATCACATTGATAGAGAATCCAATCGGGGTGAACTTGCTGCCAGTAACTCAGATCGTGCGTCGCGGTCTGGTCGCTAAAGGTGCCGCTATCGCGAAAAAAGGAGATGTAGAAACTGAGAAAAACGTTTGGATTGCTGGAGCGAAAATCGGCGACTTTATTTGGAGAGGCTCCCCAGACAAAATCATAATACTGCCCGATAGAAGCTGGATTGTCTATATTATAGTCAAAGCCTTGAAAGAGATGAATACCGTTCCAGGTATCGATAAACGGGCGAATGCGACCCTGGTTTTTATTTGGCGTCACATCACCTGGAGTACCTGTAACGTGGCTCTGGTTGCTTGCCAGATTACAGCCACTTAAAACAAGAAGCAGAAGAGAGACATGGACAAACCAGATTGCCAGAAACCGTTTCTTAGTGAAATTTGAAAATAGCGTCATAGACTATGCACCATATCCCTTTGCCCATGCTAAAAGACCGTATTCTCCGGCAGTAACTGACCTATGCATGGAAAAACTCGTGCGAGTCACGCGAGTAGCGACCAGTCTAGACCGGTCGCCGCTCATTTTTACACAGCAGTGCCGATGATGACTTTCTGTTCTTCCTGCGTCTGCAATGCTTCCTGAACCATCGTCAATATGCGCACGACTTCTAAGCCGACCTCACCATGCGCCCGCGGCGATGCACCTGTGCGAATCGACCTGGCAAAATCCTCACACTCCAGCCGCAGCGGCTCAGCCCAATCGATGTACGGGATGGTAATCTCACCGTTGCGATAGGAGACAACCGGGTCAGCATAGACATCCGCTCCCTTATTATACACCTTGATCATTTCGGATGGATTGGTATCATCATAGACGACCATACGCTGGTTGCCAATCACCGTCAGGCGGCGAATTTTACAGGGATGGAGCCAGCTCACATGGATATGGGCAGCCATTCCATCGGCGAAATTCAAATCGATATGAGCTACGTCGGGAATGTGCGGCTGGAGATGCGCGTGGGCCTGAACCGTTACCCGTTCTGGTTTTTTGCCGAGCAAGTAGAGCATGATGGATATATCATGCGCAGCCAGATCCCAGATCACGTTGATATCGCTGCGAAACAGACCAAGATTGACGCGCTCCGCCTCCAGACGATAAATCTTTCCCAGGTCTCCAGCCCGCACCAGCTTGCGCAGTTCATTGACGGCTGGACTATATTCAAAGGTATGCCCGACCATAAGGATACGCTGTTGCTGTTTTGCCAGGGCAACCAGTTCTTCCGCCTCCGCAACGCTGGCGGTAAGCGGCTTTTCAACAAGCACGTGCTTCCCGTGCAACAAGGCTTCTTTTGCCAGCTTGTAATGCGTTCGCACAGGAGTAGCAATCACGACGCCATCAACATCCGAATGAAAGACATCTTCCACCCTCGTCGTTTTCTGCAACCACGATTGATATTGATTTATCGC
>DASTKE010000167.1:0-4196 GCA_035716105.1 Ktedonobacteraceae bacterium
GCCAGATATTGAGATGGTCCATCGAGGCGAGTGCGCCAACAAACAGCAAC
The DNA here is from genome assembly GCA_035716105.1 of Ktedonobacteraceae bacterium. Taxonomy (GTDB): domain Bacteria; phylum Chloroflexota; class Ktedonobacteria; order Ktedonobacterales; family Ktedonobacteraceae; genus CADDYT01. The sequence continues at coordinate 51 of DASTKE010000167.1, forward strand.
AGCGTCGTGTTGACGATTGGCACGCCTGAACTTTCCAACAACAAAATCACCGCCACAAGGCCATATAACAGTACCGGGTCGGCATGTAACAGGGCGTGAATCACGGAATCCAACACCGTTTTCCCCACTATTCTATCTGAAAGGACACAATTTTTTCGCTCGCTCCAACATATGTTCAGACGTATAGTTCCAAAAAGCGAGGACATCTCTCGACGCTCCGCATCTTGTTGGATTTAGACGGTGATGGCTAACCGTAAGGGCTGAACTACATAGGCCGCTAGTCCCTCTGCTGTAAAAGCATCAGGCTTACATTTGCGTAAAATGTTGTAGGAACCGTTGACATCGGCACAGATGATCTTCCCATCTTTGATGCGATACAACCGGCTTCTCCGTCCAATCCGCTTCCCACTGAAGGTGTACTCCGTCTCGTCATCTAGTTTGTAGGTAGGAATAGGGTCGAGATCAAGAAAGCTGGCTTTGCTGGTGTAGCTCTCTTCCTGTATCTCTACCCGAATACCCACTAACCCCGCCTTGTAGGTAAGCATATCGATAAAGTAGGCATGGGGAATGGCAACGAAATTTTGATTGTTCCTTTTGCCCATGCTTGCCCCTTGCTTCCAAAGCGGATTTTTGCCGATGATGAGTATGCCTGCTCCCTGCTCAACCAGAAAGTCAATGATGGCTTTACTGGCAGCGTGCAGGTAGTGGTTCACCTGTCGGTTGCGTTTGGCGGTGATCAGCTGCATCTGTTTCGTGACCCGCTCTCGCTCGGCTTTGGGAAGACATAACTTCAACTCTTTCATACGTTTATCGTACCATTGATTGATGGCTTTGAGCGTGCGACCGTTAACCAATCGAGGCACGAAGCCTGCACGGTTTGATGTTATCGCCGCTAAGTTGGTCACACCAAGATCAATGGCGACGCAGAAAGAAGGGTCAACGTGTGTCCGGACGGGTTCTCTGTTGTAAATAACCTCGACCACATAATACCCCTTGCGAGGGATAATGCGAACTTGATCAATCTGATTGGGGTTCTGTTGCGTTTTGACCTCAATGGGCAGTTTGGAGGGTTTGATAATGCCACGTTGTAAACTTCGCTTTCCATGACTTACAGCTTGTATAGTATAGACAAGGAGGTTGCGTCCCTCGGTTTTATGCTTGTACTTTGGGAGGTATGGTCGTCCGGTGAACTTCGAGGGGGCTTCGTTATAGGATGCGAGAGCTTCTCTAAAACTCTTCCACGCCTGAGCCAATTGCTTGAGTATCTGTTGTGAAACTTTTGCCGGAAGAGCCTTGTACGCTTCGTGGGGTTGCATTCGTTTATCCATCTCCTCGTAGGACAGATAAATACCGTTATGGATAAACGCTTGCCGCATCTCGTAGAGGGCCGCATTGTAGAGGTTCTTGGAGGCAAAAGCAGCGGCATCGATCACGTCGTAGCGCGGGTCGCTCTTGGTAATAACATGTTGCTCGGCTAATTGCATTCCGTACACCTCATTCGTTTTTTGCTATTACTATTCCATTCTTGCTGATACTCTATTGAACGGTAACGAACTGGAAACGGTAACGAACCGGAAGCACTTTTTTTGAAGGAGTCTCATCTTCTCAATCTCACTTGCTGCGAGACACTGTTTTCTTACAGCAAGTGAGACAGTTTGTGTCTCATAAGGCTGTCTCAGTCTCATGATGGTTCATTTCTTCCTCGCACTTTGTCTCACTGCTCATATCCGCTCCGATGACCGGGTTCTCACGATGATAGCGTTCAACCAAGCGGTAGACCGTCGCCTTTGGAATACCGGTAAGCCGCTGAATTTCGGTGGGCTTGCGGCTCCGGTCTTCGTTGAGCAAGGCATAGATGCGAGCGAGATGGCTTCCCTCACCGACTGTTGTGTTTTCTGGTTTGGTTGCATGAGGCAAGACTTTTGGCGCGCTGAGAAGTCGAATCTTGCTCGTCTCATGTGAGACCTGCTTAGGAGTTGCCGGTGAGACTTTTGGTGCATAGATGTGTCTCATTTCAGCCAGTGAGACGGTGAGACGTTCCTGAAGTAGTGTCTCAATGTGACTACTGAGACTGGTAATGAGACACTCAGGAGTGAGATTGGCAACGGCTGTCTGCACCTCCTGCTGCACGAGAGTTTGTACCTGCACGCGCTTCTCAAGCTGTGTGGGAAGCGCGGCCAGTTCGCTCAGCAGGCGGCTGTGGGCCTCGACGAGTTCGGCAACCCTCGCTAGTTCGCTGCGGGTGGGATGTTCGCTCCTCGTTCGCTCAACTTGTTCGCTGAAGTCGAGCGAACACCGGGCAACTGTTCGGTTCACCAGTTCGCGGCACTGTTCGGTGAGGCGTGCTTCGCCTTCGCTGATGCGCGCCGAGAGTTCGGTGAACACCTCGCTGAGCGCCGCCTGTTGTTGGGAGAGGCCCAGCCGCCGCAAGCTGTGGATGACATGACCGTAGACCACCGTCATCACCACCCGCACCAGAATCAGCCCCTTCTCGGCCATGCCGGTGTAGGCTCTGGCATCGGGCCACAAGAGGCCCACCGTGACCAGCAGCAGGGTGAGCATCATGATCCCAATGAGCAAGCCGCCCGTGATGGAGGCGCGCTTTGCCGCCTGCTCATCGCCCTGCTCGTGGGCCTGTTGCCCCATACTCGCCAGGCTGAAGCCGCCCACGTCCAGCATCACCACCTGCATCCCTAAGACAAGGTTGCTCACGGCAGGCCAGAGCGTCACACCGGGCAAGATTTCGATGATGTTCATCACCATGCAACCGAATAAGACCCACTCGGCGATGCGCCCGGCATACGTCTTGGTCACTTCCCAGGCGTCAGTAATAATCTCTGAGTGTGCTAAGGCGCGCTCGCGCCAACCGGAGGCGGCTTCCACAGGGGAGATTGATGGTTTCTCTGCCTTCATCGCTTCTGCTCCTTTCCTTTCACAGGGGGCTTTCAGGTGAACAGGTGGGTAGGTAGGTTGGTCTGTCGCAGCAGGAAGAAGACTTCTGACTGCGCCATGATTTTCTTGTTGACCTGCGCCATGCGCTGCGTCAAAATGACCGGGGCCAGTCCACGCTTGCCGCCAATGGCGATGATATCCATGTAGCACTTGAGCAGCGCGGAGAGCAGGTTGCGATCCTGAAGCACCGAATCGGAGAGCGACTGCGGCAGGTAGCGCTGGGCCTCGTCGAGAATGACGTGGCCGGTCACACGTTGCTCCGGGTGGGTGTTGGCCCAGTGAAACATGCCCCGGATGATGTTGACCTGCATGAGGACGCCGGTCTCCAGCGAGGCATAGGAGGCCAGATCGAGAATGACCTGATAGCCCATCTCAAAGATGTCGTAGCCCAGCCGGTAGGCTGTCTTGGGATGGTCGAGTTCCACAAAGAAGCAGGTGCGATAGCTCGAAGCCGCGCTGGAATGCCCGGCCACAAGGGCGCGTGGCAAGACCTGAGCCAGACTCAGATAGTCTCCTTCCAGACACGGGATAAACAGTGGGAGGTAATGCTGCCCAAGTTGCTCGGCTAAGAGCGCGCCCAGCGTGGTCTTGCCATACCGACGAATGCCGCAGATGAAGATGGCCTTGCCCGCCAGATCGTGCAGGGGAACCTGCACACTTGGAGAGAGAGCCACCATCGGGCCAAGCGGTGGGGTTGGGGCGGCGAATGATAGAGCAGGAGCGCCGCGCTCGATTCCGGCTGACCGGTTCTGTGTCAGCACTGATGAGCGGCCCTCGTTCTCGTCCTGCCACTCATCTTCGTCTTCCTCGTCAGGAAAGCGTCCCCATGCCCGGTCAAGCAGGCTGCGCCGCTCCCGTACCTCTCGGTTCGCTGCACGGTAGCGGGATGCTTCCTCTGCAGGTAGGTGTGCGGCGGGAGGAAGCATCGTGCGCACCTGTTCGTAGAGGTCGGGGCCGTGCCGGGAGGCGACATAGGCGGCGATACCGCCGATCACCAGTCCGGTCGGCCCCAGATGGGCCAGCATATCCAGCATCCCTGCCGCCAGAAACGTTCCGGCTCCAAAGCCGAAGACCTGCGAGAAGGGCGCACGGGTCGGGAGCAACTTGCCCGCATCTGGCTGCTCTTGCTCGTCCTGGTATTCTTCCTGCTCTTCCTCATCCTCAAAAGCGTCATGCTCGTCGGGCCGCTCGTCA
>DASTKE010000168.1:0-2701 GCA_035716105.1 Ktedonobacteraceae bacterium
GCCAGCAAAGCCAGGAAGCCGCTGCTGCGCAGCAGTCCGGCGATGTAATAGAAACGGTCGAGCGTGATGAAGGTGGTGAACAGGAGCCAGGGGTGCAGCACGAGATTGATAATGGCTGCGGCTGGCGAACTGCCCAACTGCTCGTAGCGGTACCAGAAGTTATTGTGCTGCGCGCCCGGATAGAAATGTGGAATGATCACGCCGAAGGCCAGCGCGCTCCATAGAATGCCGCCGATAATCAGCACGGTACCCAGGCGCGGCAGTTTGTATTTCCAGATCACCAGCACGCCGAGCATGGCGACCGTCAGCGGCACATCCTCTTTGCAGGCTGCCGCCAGCACGCAAGCGAGCAGGAACCAGCCATAGCGCCGGTAGGTCAGCGCGAGCATGGCGTAGAGCAGGAACGGCGTCGCCAGGCTGACGGGATGAAAATCGAAGATGTTGAGGCCAAGCAGCGCTGGCATGAGCAGGTAGGCCGCGGCCATTAACGCGGCCAGAACGGGCCAGCGCGGCAGGAAGTGGCGGGTGAGCAGGAAGACGGGCAGTGCGCCGGACGCCAGGGCCAGCGTCTGGAAGACCAGCAGGATGCGCGGGTCAGCGTGAAAGGCGTAGAGCAGCGAGAGCGGCAAGATTATAGGCTCGAAATGGACGGCCAGCCGCGTTGGCGGGCCATACCAGTCGATGCCCTGGTTGGTGAACTGAAAGAAACGCCCGTGCAGGGTGTTCCAGATCACCTGATCCATATTGCCCAGGTCAAAGGCAGTCGCCTTGAATGTGTCGTAGCGCAGCACCGCCTGGTGACTCATTTCCAGGGCATAGACTACCATCACCACGATCAGCAAGGCCCAGGCGATAGCAGGTTGCCGAAATTTTAACACACTTAGCCGTTTTTCCATGCTTTATATTGTAATGACTGATTGCCAGATGGCAATGCCAACCGCGATCATAAAACCATAGACGATGACGAATTCCGGCCAGGTACCCGTGCGGAAACGCCAGTGCGGGTTGGGTGGAAACCCGAAGCGTTTGCGGTACGGCCAGAACAGCGGCACGCCCCCCTCCGTCAGTGCATCGGCGGCGATATGCATGATACACCCGAATAAGACCGCGATAAAGACCAGGTGCTCGCCGCGCACGAACAGCGCCGGTATGGTGAGTCCCTGCGATGCCAGCAAGTAGACAACCAGTTGTTCCAGCCCAAGCGCCAGCAGCGAACCCAGCAAGAGGCCCAGCAGGCTGTGAAACAGCGTGCGATGCCCGGCGATGTGCTGGATGCTCTTGCTCACCCAGCCCAGTTTATGCCCCAGCGTACTGCGTGCATTATCGATATCCGGCAGCAGCGCGCCAAAACCGACCGAAAAGTAGAACACAGCCTTTTTCACCAGCAGCACAATTGGAACATACTTCACCATCGTCAGGGGATCGCCCGTTATATGTACCATGCTATCAAGCACGACCCCCGCCGTCAACCCAACCAGAAGATGCGATCTACCTTGCATGAACGAAAATCCTCTTTCATTAGCCACATTTTACCCATTTGTTACGTGCATTGTAAGGATTTTTGGAACAAATATCAAGCAGATGGGGTTTTCGGGTGCTATCAAAAACGAGAGTGCGCTCCAGCGCACTCTCGTTTTTGATAGCACCCAAATTATGGTGTTCCGGCGCTGGTGGTTGATGGTCCCTGGATGGGGTTCCAGAGGGGGTAGGGCAGACCGGCGAGGCGGTTGATGACGATGGCTTGCAGTGTCAGGAGGATCACGGCGATCATGAGCAGCAGGAGCTGCCAGGGGTGGGTGAGGATGCCGAGTGAGACGATGAGTGTGGTGGCTCCGGCTGGTGGATGCGGCGATTTGAGCAGCACCATGATGCCCGCAGTCAGGCCGAGCGAGAGCGCTGCGGCGATGACTCGCGGCCACGTGACGCCGATGGCCAGCGCGGGTCCTGCGCTGGTCAGGCCCGTGATGACGAGGCTGAAATAGCCCGCGAGCGCGCCGACGGCATGACCGATGATGGTGTTGCGCGGCGAGGCGCTCGGTGCGGTCGGCGTGTAGAAAAATAGGAAGGCTGTCGGGCCGAGCGAGGGGAAGATGAACGGCGAGTGCGTGATGACCGCCAGCACCGACATCAGGCCAATGCTGATGCAGCCGTTGATGAAGCTGAAAAGCGCCAGAACGGGGACGCGGGCGTGACGCTGCAAGAGCCAGGGCAGGCGCAGGCGCGTAAAAAGGCCGCTCACGATATCCGACATCTGACCGCCGATAGGGTGTTCGCGGTCGATGCGGTTATAGGTGTACCTCCCGGTTTCCTTTTCTGTTGCCGTATTTGCCGGTCTGGTGTTGCTGTCCTGTGGGTCTTGCTGTGCGGGGCTTTCAGGTTCCATGTCATTTCTCCTGATGTTTGTCGCCGCGTACGCGGCTCTCTCAGAAAGGAAAGGTGTGGATGGCGCAAAGGTTTTTTTGCAGCCTTCGGCTGCTGCGCCATCCACACCTTTCCTTCACTACTCATGGCCTGACAATGCGGCGGCGCGGCCAGAAGGCAACGATGAGGGCGATGGCGAAGCCGAGAAAGCTGGCGAGCGTCAGGTAGCCCAGGCTGGCGATGCGCCCGGAAAGCAGTTCGTAGAGCGCGTCGGTAACGAGCCAGAGCTGGGCGATGACGATCACCGCCAGGATGAAGACCTGCCCCTGCACGATGGCGA
>DASTKE010000169.1:0-3575 GCA_035716105.1 Ktedonobacteraceae bacterium
TCCCCGGCGGCAAAGCTGCTCGCACAATGCCTCCACGCGCTTTTCTGGCAGGCGCAACTCTTGCGTCAGGTAAGCGACGGTACGCTGCTCAGTACACAACGTAAGCAAACGGAGTGCAGTTGTTTGAAATCGCACTCCGCGCAGGGGATAGTCGCAGATCGCCAGCGCGCCATTCTCATTCTGTAGTATGCGCACACCGCGTACGAGACGGTAGCAGCCGGGGTCAGGAGCGGAATATGCTGTGCTCATTGCCCATGCTGGCGAATCATAGTAAGCAGCGTTCCTGGTGTCACCACCTCGTAGCCATTGCCAAGTTGCTGGATGACCTGCTTGATATTGCCGGGCGTCATCGACCACGCCAGAATATAGAGGTTCAGGAAGAGCGGTCGCTGTGATGTACTGGCTGTCGCTTTCGTAATCAGGTTGACGGCCTCGGTGACATTGCTGGCGAGGCCGAGATTCTGATATATAGGCATTCCATCCACGATTTTCCAGGATGGGTTGGCAAGTCCTGAGCCACTGAGCAGGCCGTGTATGCCATAGGGTGTCAGCGCCTGGGCAAACGTGCGCTGAGCCTGCTCATCATTGAAGGCCATACCCGTCTGTCTCAGCCCCGATAGGAACGGGAGGCCACTGGCCTGCAATGTAGTGGTATCGAGAACTTCAAGTGCGTTCAAGCCCATCTCTTGCATCAACTGACCGGTGCGTTCGAGGAAGGCTGGTAGGTGCTGGGTGGGCCAGCGCGAAGGGAACATATAGCCCGCGCCGCTTGGCCCGGCAATCAGTTCGTCGTTGGCCTTCGCCGTGCTCATATAATAGCTTGCCAGGGCGGGTGTTCCCTGTATCAGAACGGGCGAGATCGTCCAGCCGAGGGGAAAGCTGCCGCGAGCTGGATCATTCCAGAGCTTGAGCATATGGTGCTGGCAATATTGCAGGTTATCGCCGTCGCTAACGGTGAACGAAACATAGACGTTGTTCGCCGCCTGTGGTGTCTCTATTGCTGGACCGGCCTTCGGCGTCGCTGGCGTGTTGGCCGGAACGCCCGTGAACGTTTCCAGGTTCGAGAAGAGATCGGTTGCCAGCACGGTGATGGCGGCATCGGAGGTCAGGCTGACGCCGCTGCCCTCGTCAATGAACCAGCCAAGATGGGTCGCGCCCGCCGGAAAATGGCTAAAAATCTGCGTCATCAGATTGCGTTCTGAGGAGAGGATATTGGTAATATCGGGCAAGGCATCCCGCGAGTCGAGCCAGTAGACGAAGGTGCGCGTGGCGACCAGAAACGAGCGCAATCCGATAGCTCCCAGGCTCTTCGGGTCTATGCCTGCCACCAGCCTCGACGACGAATCCTTCAGCAGATTATCATAGGCCCACTGGTAGGTCTGTAGACGGGTTTTCCAGTTAAACTGGTTCAGGTTGAAGAGAACAGGAAGCTGATGCGAACTCTGCAATGCCGCCGCCTGCGCCGGAGAGACGATGATACCATCGCGCTGCCCGGACAGTGTCGTCGCGATGTTGATGCTATCGACCGCGTCAGGACTGGGATTATAGATGATCAGCCCCTTCACGCTGCTGCCGTATTTCGCCAGCAATGCCGCAAGCACATCCTCTTTTTTCTCAGTAGCATAGTTGTGCTGGACACTGGCAAAGAGCGTCTTGAACCAGAAATCATCCTCGTTGTTTACCAGCAGGTACACACGAGGCTGCGGGCGATTAATCAGCCCCACCAGCGTAGCAATCGTCAATTGCGCCTCGTATGAAGCTCCGCGAATGTCATAAATATCCACCTGCTGTGGGGTCTGGAAAGCAGGTAAAAGTCGATTGGCCGCCCAATCCAGTCCGGCAATTTCGTTGCTGCTCATAGCATTGTTCCTTCCCTTTCTATCTGTTTTTTGCATCCCATATCTAGACGGTATTGTAACATCTTTTTGCCGGGTTGGTTATAGGTTCCTTCTAGATATGGAATGCAGATGATGCAAACAATGGCATCGGCCATTGTTTGCATCATCTGCATTCCATTATCTAGAAGTATTTACCCTTGACCCTACAGCTTAACAAGAGTATCCTAATTAGCAGTGTGAGGGCAGCATATGCCCTTGAACAGAGGACGACCAACGCGGGTTATTCCATCCGAGCCAGAAAGGACGTAGATATGTCTGAAAAAATGGTTGCACCTGAACTCTTCCGCCCACCGGTTGACTTTCCTGATGTCCCCTATGACCACCTGCTGCGCACTGCCGCCGCACGCAATCCCGACCGCCCGGCGATCATCTACCACGACCTGATCCTGACCTACCGCGAAATGGTTTCGATGGTCAACAGTATTGCCAACGGGCTGCGCAGCCTGGGCTTGCAGAAGGGCGACCGGCTCTGCCTGCTCACGCTCAACCGGCCTGAGTACACCGTTACGTTTATTGCCGCCGCCTCTATCGGCGTCGTAATCAGCCCGATGAATCCGGCCTATAAAGATCGCGAAGTCGGCTACCAGCTAGAGAATTCCGAGGCCAACGCTATCCTCATCCAGCGCGAGCTGTTGCCCCTGTTGCAAACGGTGCTTAGCCAGAAGTCGCTGCCAAACCTCAAGCACGTCATCGTCACCGGCGCGGATGTTCCCGCAAGTATGCCGGAGGCCATTCCCTTCGCGCAATTGCTGCGCAACTCGCCACCCACGCGGCCCGACCCGGTCGAGATCAGCCCCGACGACCTCGTCGCTCTGCCCTACTCCTCCGGCACGACCGGTTTCCCCAAAGGCACCATGCTTACGCACCGCAATCTCGGCGTGAACAACCTCCAGTTCACCACCGCACTGCGCGTCAACTCTACCGACGTGGCCCTGCTCTTCCTGCCGTTCTACCACATCTACGGCGTCATGTTGACCGGCGGCTTCCTGGCCTGCGGCGCAACCCAGGTCATCATGGAGCGCTTCGACCTGCTGCAATCGCTCGAATTGTGCGAGAAGCACGGCGTCACCTACTACTTTGCCGTGCCACCCATCATCCTGGCGCTTGCCAACGCGCCCGTTGACCTGAGCAAGATGAAAACGGTCAAATACGTCTTCTCCGGTGCCGCTCCTCTGCCGCTTGACCCCGCACGCAAGTTGCAGGACAAGACCGGCATTCGCGTTGTGCAGGGCTATGGCATGACCGAGGCTTCCCCGCTCACGCACGCGCAGCCCGGCGACCCGGACCTTGTGCGCCTCGATAGCGTCGGTATGCCCACGCACAATACGGAGCAGAAGATTGTCGATATCGAGACGGGCGAGCGCGAACTGCCCGTGGGCGAGGATGGCGAGATCATCATTCGTGGCCCGCAGATCATGCAGGGCTACTGGAAAGCGCCTGCCGAGACAGCCAACGCCCTGCGCAACGGCTGGCTCTACACCGGCGATATCGGCCATGTCGACGCCGACGGCTACACCTACATCGTCGACCGCAAAAAAGAGATGATCAAATACAAGGGCTTCGGTATCGCACCCGCCGAAGTCGAATCTCTGCTGATGGAGCATCCCGCCGTCATGGACTCCGCCGTCATCGGCATACCCGACCCGGAGGCCGGCGAACTGCCCAAAGGCTTCGTCG
>DASTKE010000170.1:0-3826 GCA_035716105.1 Ktedonobacteraceae bacterium
TGGATGAGCAGGAGCGCAATGATCTTGTGCGCCTGGCTACCCTTTCAGGTGCCGAAGTCGATCTGGTCAAAGGACACGAGATCCTCCAGCAAATGGGCGGCGTTGGCGCACTCTTGCGCTATCGCCCCAGATGGGTCTAAGAATGGTTTTTGGCAGTGTAATTAATGCCCATCTTCCCTCGAGCAACCAATGAGAACAAGGAGACCATTTTCTGAAAAATGGTCTCCTTGTTCTCATTCCTCAGACCCCAACTTCGACTCGCAGGTTGCAGCCAGAGGAAAGGTACGATAAAAAAGTCACTTACTATCACTAAGGATAGCTCCGCTGAGATCGGCTTCACTCAAATCCGCACCTGTCAGATTAACCTTTGTGGGTGGTGTTCACCATCCACATGCAAAACCTGCGAATTGCCTGCGGCAGTAAGGAGTCAAACAGTAGAGTAACTATCATGAGGAAGTTTTAAAATATGATATAGTAGATGGAAGTACCGGTAAAAGTGTTGGTGGCAGTATGAAATCCAGAGGAGACCAGCATATAGAGGAGCATGATGGCGTCGCCAATCCGCTCGAGACAGTCAGCATCATTAAGAGTCTTCAAAGGACGCTCAACACAGTCGAAGTTGAACTGACAAAGTGTCCCAAGGCCGATTAGCCGACCGTCGATGGACGTGTTTCACACAGAGAGGAGTAGAACGTGTTTGAAGCAATATTTAGGGTCGATTTTGCAAGGAGAAATCGTGAGGATTCTTTACGATGAATACTAAGGCAACAGGAGAGCAGGTCGTGGTCATTGTTGGTGCCGGACTCGCCGGTGGCAATGCAGCCGTGACCCTGCGAGAAGAGGGATGGCGGGGCCGCATCGTGCTCCTGGGCGCGGAGGCAGGCATTCCTTTCGGTCGTCCGCCGCTGTCCAAAACGTATCTGCGGGGTGAGGAAGACCTCAGCGCCTGGTATGTCAAGCCCGCCGACTGGTACGGAGAGCACGACGTTGAACTGCGCACCGGCTGCATCGTGCGGCAGGTGGAGACCGCCCTCAAGCAGGTGCGACTCGCCAGTGGAGAGACAGTGGACTACGACAAGCTGGTGCTCTGCACTGGTGGTAGAAACCGGCGCTTTGTGGTACCCGGAGCGAACCTGCCAGGCATCTATCAGTTGCGCACAGTCGCGGAGTGTGATGCGATCCGTCGGGTCGCCAAGCCTGGTGCGCATGCCGTGGTGGTTGGCATGGGGTTCATCGGCTCTGAGATAGCCGCCTCGCTGCGCCAGATGGGCCTGGAGGTCACCGCTGTGCTCCCTGGAGCAGCACCGCTTGCCACGGTGCTCGGCAACGAGGTCGCCGCTGTGTTCGCAGCGATTCACCGCGAGCATGGGGTCCATCTTGTGACGAACGACCAGGTGATCGGCTTTGAGGGTGGTGACCGGGTGGAGCGCGTGTTGACGGCGAAGGGAGCACAGCTAGCGTGCGACTTGGTCGTCGTCGGTATAGGGATCGCGCCGGTCGTGGACGCGCTCGCTGGCAGTGCGATTGCCCTGGACAATGGGATCCTCGTGAATGCGCACTGTCAAACGAGTGTACCCGATGTCTTCGCCGCGGGGGATGTAGCCAACCTGCTGCACCCGGTCTTCGGCAGGGTGCGAGTGGAGCATTTCAACAACGCCGAAAAGCAAGGCCGTGCAGTGGCTCGCGCCGTGCTTGGTAATCCGCAGGCGTATGAGTATATCTACAGTTTCTGGTCTGACCAGTACGAGCACAAGCTGGAGTACGTGGGCTTTGCCAGGAACTGGGAGCGGATGGTTCTGCGCGGCAGCCTCGACAGCAGAAAGTTCCTGGCCTTCTACCTGACGCAGGGCATCCTACAGGCGGCTTGTGGGCTGAACCGTGGGGGTGACCCGGAGCTCGAGGCTGATGCCGAACTGCGCGTGTGCCAGGATCTGATTCGCGGTCGCATCCGGCTCTCGGAAGCCGCCCTGGCAGATGATCGTGTGGATCTGAATCCTGGAATGGCATTGGAGCAGTAGTAGTGGTATTTTGGAGCAAGGAGGCTCTGCACTCGACACCTGTATTCACTCGGCAAATGGGGGGTACTCTCCCTCACTGGTCTGAGAGGCGCTTCGCTACTTTTTCACGATCTCAGCTTTTGTACTGGCGCTGGCGCTCTCCTCGGGTAAAATAATGCGCGCCCCTGGCTGAAACGTCACATAGGCCCAGGCGTACTGGATCAGCACCAGGAGGCGATTGCGAAACCCGATCAGGTAAAAGATGTGGACGGCAATCCAGGTCAGCCAGGCAAAAAAACCGGTAAAATGGAGCGGGCCAACAGGGGTCCGCCAGCGTGGGGACCGGTCGCGGAAAGAGCGCGGAACTGCTTGCCCTGGCGCAGCAAGACCACCGGAACGTCCGAGGCGGTCACGCGATAGAGCGTGTTTTCCTCGACGCGAGCCTCCGGCAGCACCGCTTCATAGTCTTCGCCTGCAGCTTCCCAGGCAATCACAAAACAATTACAAATCTGGGTGAGGGATAATCCTGCCGGATACCTTCTCCCCACCGTTCCGGTCTTCCCTCAAGCCTGGGCGCTTTCTGGCTGTTGGGCCTCGGCAAACATCTGTCTAAATATCTCCAGGCAGGCTTGTCCCTGACAGGTAGCGGGCGTGACGGCAATCACCCGCTCAGGGTAGTTTGTGTCAACGGTGATCTCTGGCAGTCCCACGTTGCTGATGTGTTTCCCCGAAGGCAATACAAAGGTGGGGCTTCCCTCGACGTGCAGGCGTTCCCAGCCTTCTTGCGCCTCCTGGAACACCTGGTATTTCGTCACCCCCCGGTCGAAGTCGTCGGCAAAGCGTTGCCCATCGAGGCCCACCTGCTGCGCGAGTTCAAGGAGGACGTGGCGCAGAGCGATGCAGCGACTCTCCGCGAAGAAGGCCACGCGCAGCGCCCAATCAAGCTCATCAGCCAGGGCCAGATTCTGCCGTTCCGCACACTTGACCGCCTCGAAGGCCGGCCACATTGTCACCGGCCACTCGCTCTCCGGTCGCTGCCAGGGCTGATAGGGGATACCTGGCTCCTCGCGCACGAGCAGAGGGAGTTCACGCTCGAGCAGCGCTTTGGGGGTCGGTTCCCTGTTGACATACTCCAGCGGCAGGCTTTTATGCGTGATGACGATGGTTCCGCGATACTCCTCACGCAGCTTGCGCAAACGATAGGCGCTCACGTAGGCATACGGACAGGCGAGATCTGCATACATGGCAATAGGGACGGGTGCTGTCATCATCAAAGCTCCTTGCTCGCCGTGGCTCCTCCCGCTCCGAATTGGATGCCAACCTCCGGCTTGGCCTTGAGCCCGGCCTTCTGCACCTGCTCGACCAGGCGCAGCCAATCGTCCACCGGAATGGTGATAAACCCGCTGGAGATCTCAAGGATGTCGAAGCCAACGTTCCGACACTCCTGGATATACTGATGCACCGCCTCGGGTCCCTGCGTCAGCACATGCTCGATGAACCCGCCGGTGGAGACCAGCACGTTGTAGCGGTGGGCCAGGTCGATGATCTCCGTGAGCGCGGGTTTCGGCATGAGCGTAAACGACCCACCGGCGAACTTGAGGGAGTCCACGAACTCGCCCATGGTCTCCAGGAGATCCTCCAGGTAGCGTTTCCCCATTGGTGTGTAGTACGGGCCGCGGATCTCAGTGATGCCGCACGTGCGTGGTTTGCTCTCGCGCTCGTTGGCGCGGAGAAAAGAAAATGCTCGTTCACTCATGCAACTGTCCTCCTGTTCACTCCAGCCAGCAGTTCCGTCAACTGGGACACATCGATCGTCTCCAGGTGCGCAA
>DASTKE010000171.1:0-5703 GCA_035716105.1 Ktedonobacteraceae bacterium
CTCACAACCGATTCTTCGGGCAATGTAACCATTCAGCAGGAGGATGGCAGCACTGTTACCTTCGCTCCTAACGGGTCAAATGGCTATACCGCGCCCCCTCGTGTGCTGGCAACGCTGGTGCAGAACAGCGATGGTACCTACACCTTCACCCGTGCTAATCAACTCCAGTATGTGTTTAACAGCAGTGGTCAACTGGCGCAGGAGGTAGACCGCAACGGTTATAAAACAGACCTGACCTATAACGTGAGCCATCAATTGACCACCGTTACCGATCCTGCCGGGCGTTCGCTCACCTTCGGCTACGGCTCCAATGGGCTGATCGCGCAGATCACCGATCCTATGAATCGCACGGTTTCTTTCCAGTACGATACCGGCAATGACCTCACGGCGGCAACCGATGTCAATGGCGGTGTCACGCACTTCACCTACGACGCCAATCACCTGTTGTTGACCATGACCGATCCCAACGGGGGCGCGATCACAAACGCCTACGATGGCAGTGCGCGTGTTGTATCCCAGACCGACGCCATGAATCGCAAAACGACGTTCAGCTATGGAAAGAAGTCAACCACCACGACTGACCCGAACGGCAATGTGACCGTTGAGCAGTATCAGAATGGGCTGCTCACCTCACGAACGAAGGGGAGCGGAACGGCGCAGGCGGCAACCTGGAGCTACGCCTATGACCCGCTCTCGCTTGGGCAGATCTCCATCAAAGACCCCGATGGACACGTGTGGACAAAGACCTGGGATGCGTCGGGCAACCTGCTCAGCGTCACCGATCCTCTCAAACACACGACCGTCTATACCTACGACATCCACAACGATCTGACCTCGCTGACAGACCCGTTAGGAGTGACCACCTCGTATACCTATGATGCCAACGGCAATCTCTTGAGCGTTTCAACGCCCCTCACGGGAGCAGGTAAGACTCAGACCACAACATATACATACGGAGATTCCTCGCACCCCGGCGACGTAACCGCTATGACCGACCCGGATGGCAAAACCTGGAGCTATACCTACGATGCCAACGGCAACCGTATAAGCGCGAGCGATCCACTGGGAGAAAAGACCACCTTTCAGTATAATGGGATTGGCTGGAAGACCGCGCAGACAACACCGAAAGGCAACAGTACCAGCTATACCTATACTCCCTTCGGTGATGTTGCCCAGGTGACTGACCCGCTGGGACATACCACAACCTCCACCTACGACGCCAATCGCAATCTCATCAAGACGACCGATGCCGCCGGTCATATCACCCGGTACACCTATGACGCTGACAATGAAGTGACCAAAGTTATACACGCCGATAGCAGTACGCAAACCTACAGTTACGACGGTGATGGCAACCGCACAGGTGACACCGATGGGCTGGGCCACAAGACCACGTATACCTATGGCGACCCGGCCTTTCCCGGTAGCATCACAGCCACGACTGACGCGCTGGGACACACAACCAGCTATGGCTACGACAAGGCGGGCAACAGCATCTCATTGACTAATCCCGCCAACCAGACGACCAGCTACACGTATAACACTGCCAATGAGCTGACAAAGGTCGCCTATAGCGATGGCAAAACGCACACCGTTACCTTCACATATGATGGGGATGGTCAGCGGCTGAGTATGACTGATAGCACAGGAAAAACCACCTATAGCTACAACTCGCTGCACCAGCTCATCAAAGCCACCAATGGTGCTCGCAACGCAGTGAGCTATGGCTATGACCTCAAAGGACAACTGATCAGCCTGATCTACCCCGGCAAACACAAGGTGATACGAACCTACGATGTCGCCGGTCGTCTCACATCGGTGAAGGACTGGCTTGGTTCTACGACGAATTTTGCCTACGATGCCGACAGCAATCTTGTCATAGAGACCTATCCCAACGGTGTACAGGCTACGCTCCAATATGACAGGGATGACCGGCTGCTCAGTATCGCTGATAGCTTGAGCGGCAACACGTTCCTGAGCTTCACCTATACCCGCAATGCATTGAGTTTGCTTGCTTCACTCCAGTCGCAGGGAACATCTCAGGGCAACGAAACCTACAGCTATACGGCGCTGAATCAGGTGAGCGCGGTCAATCAACTCACGTACCAGTACGACCACGGAGATAACCTCACGCAGAATGGAGCGGCAACACTCTCCTACAACGCCGGCAATGAGCTGACAAGCCTGATAAATAGCTCAGGTACAACAACATATAGCTACGATAGTCAGGGGAACCGCACGCAAGCGACAGCGCCGGGCAATGCCGTGACAAACTATACTTACGATCAGGCAAACCAGCTGACGGGATATAGCAGCGGCAGCACCACAGCGCAGTATGCCTACAATGGCGACGGAC
Organism: Ktedonobacteraceae bacterium; assembly: GCA_035716105.1. Classification (GTDB taxonomy): domain Bacteria; phylum Chloroflexota; class Ktedonobacteria; order Ktedonobacterales; family Ktedonobacteraceae; genus CADDYT01. The sequence goes on from DASTKE010000171.1 coordinate 2,357, forward strand.
TGCGTATGAGCAAAACCATTGGCTCCACATCAGAAGCCTTCACCTGGGATATAGCCGAGGGATTGCCACTGCTGCTGCAAGATGGGACAACGAATTATGTCTATGGCCCCAGCGGTCTGCTCCTCGCACAAATTACCGGCAGCACGGTCTATTACTACCACCAGGACCAGTTGGGCAGTACGCGAGTGCTCACCGGTAGTACTGGCACCGTTATAGCCACCTACACCTACGACGCCTACGGCAATACCACTGCCCATACCGGATCCGTTACCACACCCTTTCAGTACGCTGGACAGTACACTGATGCTGAGTCAGGGCTGCAATACCTGCGCGCTCGCTTCTATGATCCGGCCACCGGGCAGTTTTTGACACCAGACCCATTTGTCATCCTGACACAGCAGCTTTATGCATATGCCGGAGATGACCCACTCAACGCAATTGACCCAGGTGGCAAAGATTGGATCAACAATACGCTCGACTTTATAGGTTTAGCTGCAGGACTTGTAGGCGTTGTGGCAGCCATAGCATCATTACCAGAGGACGCGACTGCGGCAGTTGCTATTTTAGCCACTGCTGAAATAATTGGCGACGTTGCTGCTGTCCTATCTACCGCTTATACCATCTATCAATATACGCAGGGAAAAGCCAGTCTTCAAGACGTAGCTGTAAGCCTCGGTTTCACTGCAATCACTATAGTAACTGGCTCCCTTGACCGTTTAGTCAACCCCGATTTCCTTCGCGGTATTGGTTTGGGAGACGCCCTGGCATCGATAGGCTACGACTTTAGTCAGGCTGCGAAAGCGTGCTAAGGGCAACGAGAAGCAAGCAGCAGGGCGCGATGAAGATGCATCCTGCCCTGCTGTTTGCTTCGTGTTATTGTTGCTCAGAACGGCGCGAACGCGAGCGTGGGCCGGAGCCGTAATCCCCGAAGGGATCGTCGCGCTTGCGGACGGCCTGGCGGAAACCGGCCTCGCTGGTACGCGCCACAAAATCAAGACCCTCCTGTGTGTGGCGAGCGATGCCATCGAAGAGCGTGCCAAGTGTACGGCTGCTCGCCAGCCCCATATTCTCCGCTGTTTGATTGCAGAGCATTTTGAGCATCATCAACTGGTTGGTGGGTACCTGTGCCATGCGTTTCGCAAAGGCCAGCGCGTGTTCGCGTAATTGCTCGTCCGGCACCGTCTCAAGAATCAGCCCGATGCGAGCGGCTTCCGGCGCGGGAATCTCATCGCCCGTGAGCAGGTAGCGCTTGGCGCGTTCAAGCCCCACACGGTAGACCCACATGGCCGTCGTTGGCGTTCCCCAGACACGCGACGGTGGATAGCCGAACGAGGCACCTTCGGCAGCAATGATGATATCCGCGCACAACACCATGTCCGTTCCCCCGCCGATGCACCAACCCTGCACAGCGGCAATTGTCGGCTTCGCGGCATACCACAGCTTCATGTAGGTGCTCACAAATTGCGACATCATGCGCAGGTCACTCACCGAGTCCCAGACTCGCCCGCGCTCGCGCTCTGCCGCTTGCTCCTCCGTCGACCAGCCAAGCCCATACCCGGCGCAGAAAGCCGGGCCATCAGCCGCCAGCAGCATCACATGCACATCAGAGTCAGCATCAGCCTCGTCAATCGCCGCTGCCAACTCGTCGCGCAAGGCCGGAGTAATTGTATTGTACTCGTCAGAGCGGCAAAGGATGATCGAGCGGACGCCGGCCTCTGTCTCCGTCCGCACGGTAGGTGATGTGGTCATGCGTTCACTCCTACAGCGGGATATTCCCGTGCTTTTTTGGGGGATTGGTGTCACGCTTGTTTTTGAGCATCTCAAGGGCGGTTATGAGTTTGGCGCGGGTGTAGCGCGGCTCGATCACCTCGTCGACGTAGCCACGGGCGGCGGCGATGTAAGGGTTGGCGAACTTCTCTGTGTACTCGGCGATCAGTTCTTTACGGCGCTGCTCCGGGTCGGCAGCTTTGTCAATCTCGTCTTTGAAGAGGATATTGACGGCACCTTCGGCCCCCATCACGGCAATTTCCGCAGTAGGCCAGGCGTAGTTGATGTCGCCGCGCACGTGCTTGCTGTTCATCACATCGTAAGCGCCACCATAGGCTTTGCGCGTAATGACGGTGATCTTTGGCACGGTGGCTTCGCAATAGGCGTAGAGCAATTTGGCACCGTGCCGGATGATGCCGTTGTGCTCCTGACTGACACCGGGCAGGAAGCCGGGAACGTCGACAAATGTGATGATGGGAATGTTGAAACAGTCGCAGAAGCGCACGAAGCGCGCGGCCTTGTCGGACGAGTTGATATCCAGCACACCTGCCAGCGCCCCCGGCTGCTGTGCCACAAGGCCGACCGAGCGGCCATTGAGACGGGCAAAGCCAATCACGATATTCGGTGCGAAGTGTTCCTGCACCTCGAAGAACACACCTTCGTCGACGATGTAGCGAATCACCGCTTTAATGTCATAGGGCTTGTTGGGATTATCGGGGATAATGGAGTCCAACGCCTCCTCGGCACGTGTAGGCGAGTCTTCCGGGATGATGCGCGGCGCGTCTTCCAGGTTGTTCGATGGGATATAGCTCAGCAGTGTACGAATCTGCCGTATGCAGTCAGCCTCGTTGGGGCAGGAGAAATGAGCGATGCCGCTAGTGCTATTATGCACCATCGCGCCGCCGAGTTCTTCAAATGTCACATCCTCGTGCGTCACGGTCTTCAGCACGTTGGGGCCGGTGACGAACATATAGCTGGTCTGCTCCACCATAAAAATAAAGTCGGTGATAGCCGGAGAGTAGACCGCACCGCCCGCGCAGGGCCCCATGATGGCCGAAATCTGCGGGACAACGCCGGAGGCCAGCGTGTTGCGTAAGAAAATATCCGCGTAGGCACCGAGGCTGACCACGCCCTCCTGAATACGAGCGCCGCCAGAGTCGTTGAGGCCGATGACGGGCGCTCCATTTTTCATCGCCATGTCCATAATCTTGCAGATCTTCTCCGCGTGGGCCTCGGAAAGCGAGCCGCCGAAGACGGTGAAATCTTGCGAGAACACATAGACCAGCCGCCCATCAATATAGCCATAGCCGGTGACAACGCCATCGCCTGGAATGCGCTGCTCATTCAGGCCAAAATCGCTGGAACGGTGCGTCACAAACATATCCAGTTCGTTAAACGTGCCGGGGTCCAGCAGCAGGTCGATGCGCTCTCGCGCCGTAAGCTTGCCCTTTTTATGCTGCGCCTCGATACGCTGCTTGCCGCCGCCCAGCTTCGCGGCCTCCCGCAACTGGTGCAGTTCCTCTATCTTCTCTTTTGTGCTTTTGACAGCCGGGGTATCCTGTGGGCCTGGGGTTCGTTCA
>DASTKE010000172.1:0-7578 GCA_035716105.1 Ktedonobacteraceae bacterium
ATGCTCAGGAATGAGCTGCTCTTCAAGTCGCCGCGTGCGATGCACCGCCTGCTCCTGCTTGCGCACATAGCTCTCGTACTTGACCTGAAGCTCCACCTCTTCGGCGGTATGCGCGTCAAGCGTCGCCAGGTGCGCGGGTGCAGCCAACTGAGAAAGCTGCCTCACCTGCTCGTAGCTGACATCCGGGCGGCGCAGCACCTCACGCGCTGAGAGCATCTGTCCCAGCGCTGGCATTGCCAGTTCCCGCGCGTAGCTCTCCACCTGCCGCGACGACGTGAAGGAGATGGTATCCAACTGCGCCAGCGTTCGTTGGATGCTCTCGCGCTTGCGTGCAACTCGCGCATAGCGCTCGTCGTCGATCAGCCCGAATGCATAGGCATAGTCGCTCAGGCGCAGGTCGGCGCTATCCGGACGCAGCAGCAGGCGATACTCGGCGCGAGAGGTGTGCAGGCGGTACGGCTCGCTCATCGGGCGCGTCACCAGATCGTCGATCAGCACGCCGATATACGCATCGTGGCGTCCCAGCACAAATGGCGAGGCTCCACGCACGTGCAGCGCCGCGTTAATCCCGGCCATGATGCCCTGTGCCGCCGCCTCTTCGTAGCCCGAGGTGCCGTTGATCTGACCGGCCAGAAACAGCCCGGAGACTGGCTTGGTCTCCATGGTTGGATATAGCTGCTCCGGCGGCACGTAATCGTACTCCACCGCGTAACCCACGCGCATCATCTCGACATGTTCCAGGGCGGGAATGCTGCGCAGCATAGCAAGCTGTACATCCTCCGGCAGGCTGGTATTCATGCCCTGCACATACACCTCGCCCGTTCGCCAGCCCTCCGGCTCCAGAAAAATCTGATGCGAACTCTTACCGGCAAAGCGCACAATCTTGTCCTCAATCGAGGGACAGTAGCGGGGACCAATGCCCTCGATTACACCAGTATAGAGGGGGGAACGATGCAGGTTATCGCGGATCACCTGGTGCGTGCGCTCGGTGGTGCGCACAAGATAGCAGGGCAGTTGGGACCGCCAGCCATGCAGGTCTTCAGGAGTGACGGGATAGAGGGGATTGGGTCGCCCGCCAGGAAGCTGCACGTCCTCGCGTGCGCTCTCATCCTGCGAGAAGTAGAGCGGCACGCGGCTGCCCGGCTGCGGCTCCGTCTTGCTGAAATCGATGGTACGTGCATCGATACGCGGCGGCGTTCCCGTTTTAAAGCGGCGTATGGTCAGGCCAAGCGCCTGCAGCGAGTCCGAAATGCCGAGGGCAGGGCCTTCTCCCGCACGCCCACCGGGCTGCGTCTTCTCGCCCACAACCAGTCGCCCATTGATAAACGTACCCGTCGTCAAAATGACCGCACCTGCCTTATAATGCCAGCCATTGTTCGTGACTACACCGGTAATGACAGAACGTCCATCTTCTCGTGTATACGTCAAAAGGCGCAAAACGGTTGCCTGTTTCAAATCCAGATTCGGCTGACCCTCCAGCACAAACTTCATCGCCAGCCGGTACGCTTGCTTATCGCACTGCGCTCGCAGGGCCTGAACTGCTGGCCCCTTGCTCGTGTTGAGCAGGCGCACCTGAATAAAGGTGCGGTCGGTATTGCGTCCGACCTCGCCGCCGAGTGCGTCAATCTCTTTGATGAGGTGTCCCTTCGCCGGGCCACCCATCGACGGGTTGCAGGGCATCAACGCGACGCTATCCAGGCTCATAGTAATGAGCAGGGTTTTTCGTCCCATGCGCGCACTGGCCAGCGCCGCTTCACATCCGGCGTGGCCTGCCCCCACAACAATGACATCATAGACTCCCCTCACGACCTGATCCTGAGGAGCACTCAATTTCTCGCTTCGATTCTCCATAAGTGACACTGCCTGGTTGGTTTTCTGAAAGAATGTTCACACTTCCGAAGGGTATTATGCCGCAGATACGACTTTACGTCAATATGAATGAGAAAAAAGTGGTATTTTCCATCAAAATATCACCGCTTCACTGGTGAAGATGGTTGACGTTCACCGTCCTACCTGCTATTATACAGCAGAATGAAGGGGATGGGAGTATTTTAGCTCAGGGATAGATAAAAACGCTGTAAATTCTGTATACTCATGTCACGGCACATATGCTATCTTTATCAAAATGGCACGAGCGCATTCAATCCGGCGATCTAGTGACGTTTCATTTCGCCGGGAATGACGAGAGAAGATATGCAAACACCGCTAATGTGGCGCGAATTGCTTGGAAAAATTATTGATGACCCCCAGGAACGACAGCGAATTGCCGACGAACTGGGGATAAGCCCTTTTACCATTAATCGCTGGATTCACGGCACGTCCATTCCTCGCGAACAGAACTTGCGTCGACTTCTCTCCGCATTACCGGAGCATCGAGATGTCTTACTTGAATTGCTCGCGATCGATTTTCCCACTCTCTCCTTTATGGCAAGCGAAGAACCATTCACCGAGACAACTGACGAGATACCGCCAGTCTTCTACGGGCGTGCGCTCAATGCCTACACGACAACGCCCTCCGCGCAGCGCTTCTGGACAATGAGCAGCTTGATTCTGCAACAGGCGATTGAGCAACTCGATCCCAACGAAGTCGGCATGGCGATTACCATTGTGCAATGCATGTCGCCAGCAGAAGATGGCAAGGTACACAGCCTGCGTGTGTCCACCGGAAGCGGCACGCCTCCCTGGAGTGCCAGCCTGGATCAGCACGCCATCTTCCTGGGCGCGGAGTCCCTGGCGGGCAGGGTCGTGTCTGACTGCCGCTCCATCGTGATCCAGAATCGTCATGAGCAAGGAGCAGCGTTTGCCGCGCACTGGCTCGAGTTCGAGGAGAGCGCGGCAGCCTACCCCATCATGCGCGCCGGTTCCATCGCCGGGAGCCTGGTCATCTCCTGCCGCCAGCGCGAATATCTCCTGCCCTTCCGTTGCAAACTCATGCAGAGCTACGCACAACTGCTATCCCTCGTCTTTGAACCACACGAGTTCTACCCGTCAGAACGCATCGACCTGCGCGTCATGCCCTTCTACCGCATGCAGGCAAGCTATCTCTCCACGTTTCGCCAGCGCGTCTCCGCGATCATGATCGACCACGCCCGCCAGAAGCAGCCCCTCACCATGCTCGAAGCCGAGCAGCGAGCCTGGAAGCAACTCGAAGAGGAACTCATCCGTCTCCCCACTCACCAGTAGTAACCCGGCCTTCAACCATAGTCAAGCACAACAACGCTTATCAGCCAGTTAAGACCTTTCCAACACGGAAGCGAGGATATCTGGGGCAACGTTGTGCATCTGCCCATTGACACCACCTGAAGGGTTCAGTCTAGCAGGCCACCCGCAAGGGGATGGCCCTACTATACTCGACCCGAGGCGGCTCTGCAAGCCATCCGGCTGGCGAGTATAGTAGGGCCATCCCCCATAGGCGTTAACTTGATCCCGGACAGGCCACCCGCAAGGGGCAATACTGTTCAAATAAGGAGAATCAAAGCCCAGATGGTTCTGGCAGTCCCTGGCTCAAGAAGCTCCATTGCACACCATCCAGTGATTGACAGTGCAACCTGGCGAAGCTCCATTGCACCCTCAAATTCTCCTTATTTGAACGGTATTGTCCCCTTGAGGGCAGAAGTCCTTGCCGGGTTTTCAATTGACACAATATAGTACAATGCAAATAGCACGTCGGTGTAGCTCAGTGGATAGAGCGAGGCTCTCCTAAAGCCTAGGCCGTGGGTTCGATTCCCTCCACCGACGCTTACTGTAGCAGGTAATCGTAGGCATAGTTAATACCTTTCTTCTGATTGTTCTTTGTCGGTTCCAAGCGCAACCGCATTTCGGTTCCCTTTGCATGGTCTATAGGAATGAGAAAACATTCCTTCAAGTCTGGAGCGTAAACGGCGAAATAGTCAATCTGTCCCTTGTATCCCTGCCGATTATTTGCTCGCGTCGCTGCTCCCCCTGTACTCGCTGTATGGAATCTCAAAACTCCGCTACGTTTTTCGATCCAGGCGGTCTTGCATTGAATACGCCAGAATTGTCCATTATCATCCTCGATTACCAAATCATATCTCAGGCTTCCATTAAGTGGCTTGAGCACTTCGTACCCCAGTTCACTCAACTTCTCAATCAAGATCGCCTCAGTTTTGTGTCCTTGTTTCCAATGTGCAAGTACTCCCATATTGCTCCTTTGCTTTTAGCTTAGCATTCTTTAACGGATACAAGCGCTGACGTTTCGCTATCTAGTTCCTGTTTCTCCTGATCTGGTTCGCGAGCAGCGAAGTACTCTTTCATAGCCGCTTCTGCTTCCGCTTCCCATTGCCTCTGCTCCTCCTGGCTCAGTGGGAAGAGATGTCCACTCAATTCCCCAAGCAGACATCCAACCGTAAAAAACCAGACGCCTTCAGGGTCATGCCAGGTCGCAGCGTCCATTGTCAGTTCACGAAGGCGCTGGATAAGCTGCTCATCGGTAATTGTGCGCTCATCGGGGGTTGCCTCTTCAAAAAACCATTGACGACCTGCTTTGTATCCAGAGATGGCGTCCTGGTTGTCCTCTAGATCGACAAGTGCGGTAACATCAGAGCGAAGCGTTCCCTTACCGACCTTTTTGGTCATATTGGGATTATACATGATAATATATTCCCAAAGTCAATCTGAAGAGCCATAATATCTATTTGTAGGAATGTACATGCTTTTCCGCCACTTTGTAGGATACGATAGCATTAGCCTCCCTTGCTGAGCCGAAAGTGGTCAATATGGCATAAAGCATAACTCTATGGAACGTAAGTTGACTGTAGAGTACAAGCGTACTATAATAGCCTCAAACATGGCTCAGGAGGACAGACAATGCCAGAAGATGAAGAGATGCTTACAGTTGAAGAGGTGGCGAAGCTCCTTAGAGTGGGGGAAAAAACTGTCCGCAGGTGGATTAATAGCGGAGATTTAATTGCCATTGACGTTGGTCGTGGCTATCGCATCAGTCGCTCAAACTACGAGGACTTTAAGAGACGTAGAGAGACGAGACGTAAAGACACATAGAGTGGATGCCGCTATGAAAGACGATGTGATACAGCTTCTGCCCAATCAGACCAAACAGGCGGCTGTCGTGCTGTGCCGGGCGTTTTATGATGATCCACTGGTGCGCTACATTGTCCCTGAAGAGGCCCGACGCGCTCGTTTGCTGCCCTCGTTCTACACAATTGTGGTGCGCTATGCCCTGCGCTACGGGGAGGTCTACATGACCCCAGGGGTGGAAGGTGTCGCTTGCTGGCTCTCGCCGGGAAATACAACGCCGTCGACGTTGCGGCTCCTGCGTATCGCCATTCGCAGCGCCCCGCTCTTTCTGGGCCTGCCTGAGCAGGGCCGCAACAACATCGTGGCTCGTTACACCGACGATGTTCACAAGCGTCTCGTCTCTGGCCCGCACTGGTATCTCTGGGGGCTGGGCGTCGACCCGCCATGCCAGCATCAGGGCGTTGGCGGCAAATTGATACAGCCGATCCTCGATCGCGCCGACCGCGAGCAGCTCCCATGCTACCTGGAAACCACCAACGAGGTCAACCTGCCCTTCTATGAGAAGCATGGCTTCAAAGTAATCAGCGACGGCATAGTGCCAGGAACGAATTTGAGGGTGTGGGGGATGAGAAGAGGATGAAACGTGAGCCATCCCGAATTATAGATTCCAGCAGGCCACCCGCAAGGGGATGGTCCTACTCTAATGCGGCTTGCTGAGAGCGTTTCGTAGGGCCATCCCCTTGCGGGCAGCCTTGCTATACTTGTTCAGCTCGCTCAAAAATTCGGGATGACTCATGCTTTTTACGGGTGCTTTGTCAACTCTGCGCGTTCCTACCTCGCGGCGCTATGAAATGCCGGCGAGAGGAGCGCTTCTAGTGGGTGATGAACGTGACGCCGGGGCCGGGAGCGAACTCGACATAGACGACGGCATAGGGGTTTGCGCCCCAGCTCATGTTGCTGGCGATGACGTGACCGTTGCTCAGAATACGCTCCACTACGGCGACGTGACCACCACCATAGGCTCCCTGTACCCAGGGCTGCAGGTCGATGATAGCTCCAACCGAGGGAGATCTGGAAACATGCCAGCCGAACTGGTAGGCGTCAGCCGTCCACTGCCAGGCTTCGGCGTTGATGCGCCAGGGAACGTAGTACCCGTGTATCTGGAAGAAGCGCTGGTTGGCCCACCAGGTGCAGGCTGGATAGGGAAACGGATTGCTAGACCCGACAGAGGCCGAGCTAGCGCCAGCGTTATAAACCACTGGACTCGTGCTGCTACTGCTCTTGACAGGCGTATTTGTCGATGATGCCGATCCCCGGCCAGGAATGCATACCGCCTGGTGTGGGTAGATCAGGCTGGGGTTTGCAATGTGGTTGTAGGCTGCCAGGTTCGACCAACTGGTGCCGTAGCGAGCCGCGATGCCACCCAGCGTATCGCCTGACACGACGACATAGGTTTGCGAGCCTGCCGGGCAGCCGGTCTCGGCATGTGCGCTTGCCACTCCGCCGTTGACTCCCAGCAACGCTGCCAGCAAGAGCAGCGCCAGCCCACTGACGACGATTCCTTTGATGACAAAACGTGTTACTCTGTGTTGCTGGAAAAACTTCCAGGCTTGTCGTTGAATTTGCACAATTTCCTCCTTCAACTTCAATCTTCAACACCCGCAGATATGTTTGTGTCCACAACGCAAACGCGGGCTGTAACAAAGCCCGCGTTTTTGTATAGACAACAGTGCATACAATAACATATTTCTTATGAAACACGCTGAGACATAATGAAATGCTTTGAAATATAGGACTACGGTACTAGCTCCATAGTCCTGTAGGGCTAAAGTTGATAGGGCTTTAGAATATATTATATGTGCTAATGGCGACAGATTTATTATATTAAAATGACGTGAAAGATGAATTTAAGATGCAGGAAGGGCAGAAACTCAATCAGAAGCCGCGAAAAAGCTTCTCTTATGTCGCTTGAGCATGGAGAGGGGTGCTGCAAGCGACATAAGAGAAAGCTTATAAGTTGTGGTTATCCTGGGACTTGCATGAGAGGTATCAATCCATTATTATAGGGAGAGAGCAAAGAGATGTGTTTTACCCTGTACGAACTTAACTAAGGGAGTGTATGATGGGAATCTTCCCTGTACTGGCTTATGTCATCGATTGGGGATGGCTGCGCATCGGCCCGCCCTATATCTATATCAATATCAACCCTGCCCTGGCGCAGCTTGGCCCGCTGAAGTTGAACTGGTACGGGTTAATGTACGTGGTGGGTATCATCATGGGCCTGTGGGCCATTCGCGGTTTCACCAGACGGAAGGGCATCAGTTCAGACCTGGTGTATCGCGTGCTCTGGTGGTGTATTGCCGCCGGAGTGATCGGTGGTCGCCTCTACTTTGTGATCCAGCAGCCGGACCTCTGGCAGGACTACATCCTGCAACCCTGGCGCATTATCGCCACCTGGGAGGGCGGCATGGCCTTTTTTGGGGCCATCTTCCTGGTCATGGTTACGCTCTTCTGGCGCGCCCGGCACGAGCACGTCAACCCGCTGGTGCTGATCGATGCTGGTGTGCTCTTCGGAGCGGTCGG
>DASTKE010000173.1:0-6389 GCA_035716105.1 Ktedonobacteraceae bacterium
ATCATTGCTGATGTCACCGATGAAGACCTCGTTCTTCAAGCCCAACATGGGGACTGGGACGCGCTTGAGCAACTCATCGGGCGGCATCAGGCGTGGATCTTTAATATCGCCGTTCGTATGGTTCGCAAGCCGCAGGAAGCAGAGGATATCACACAAGAAGTGCTTCTCAAGATGCTCACCAAGCTAGGCACCTTCCAGGGCAAGAGCAGCTTTCGAACGTGGCTCTACCGCATCGTCGTCAACCATGTCCTCAATCTTCAACAACGACCAAAGGAACTCACCTTTTCTGAACTTGGCACGCTGATTGAGCAATTGCCCGATCAGGCGTTGCCTGATCCATCGGACGTGTCTCTTCCCCTCTCTGTGCTTCTTGAGGAAGCCAAAGTTGGCTGCACGCTCGGGATGTTACTCTGCCTGGATCCGCGACAACGGCTGGTCTTCATCCTGGGAGAGGTGTTTGGGGTGAGCAGCGAGATGGGGGCAGAACTCATGGATCTTTCGCCCAGCAACTTTCGTCAAGTGCTGAGCCGTGCTCGGCGTGATCTGTACAATTATATGCATGAGCGGTGCGGCCTCATCAACCAGGCGAACCCGTGCCGGTGTGCACGCAAAACGCGCTCATTCATCGAGCAGGGCTATGTTGACCCGCAGCGTCGATGCTTTACTCAGGAGCGCCTTGCACAAATTGCCGAGATTGCCTCAGACCGGACGCAGGAACTCCACCATCACCTCGAACAGCAGCATGCCACCATCTATCGAGAGCATCCTTTTCTTGCCGCCCCTGATTTCAGTGCCAGGTTGCGTCAACTCATCAATACGCCAGCGTTCCGCCAGATATTGCTGTTAGATTCGTAAGGTGAGCGAAGGCAAACTGTCACAACGCTGGTCTAAGGGAGTGAGAAGCAAAAAACGTGTCGCTCGGCCCCCTCGTCCAGGCAAAAGATCTGTGGGGTGAGAGCCATTGACACCGGGATTTCTCACATGTTCCGTTTGAGTTAGTTAACTAACAAAAGTTGTTCATTGGTAAAAAGAAAGAGAAGAAAACGATGTCTAGAAACCAGAACGCCACGCTTGAGCAGCAAATTGCTGAGTTCAATGCCCAGCTCGCGACTCAGGCTCCTCCTCAGGTTGTTGACCAGATTAGCCAGTATATCAACACGCTCATTGAGTCTGGCGTAGAAAAGAACGCGTTGAAGGTGGGTGAGAAAGTTCCGTCTTTCACGTTGCCCGATGCTCTGGGACGCCAGGTCTCGCTCGCGGGACTTCTCCAGCAGGGGCCGGTCGTCGTAACATTCTACCGTGGTGAGTGGTGTCCCTACTGCAATCTGCAGCTCCATGCCTATCAGCAGGTTCTGCCTCAGATCAAGGAGCTGGGCGCGAGTCTCATCGCTATCTCGCCTCAGACCCCTGATCACTCACTCTCTATGAGCGAGAAGCATGAATTGGCTTTCCCGATCCTGAGCGACCAGGGCAACAAGGTCGCTCGTCAGTTTGGCCTGGTCTACTCGATTGAGGAGCCAACACGCTCCCTCCTCAAGGGCCTTGGCTCCGACCTACCCGCCTTCAACGGTGACGAGTCTTGGGAGCTCCCCGTACCCGGCACCTTCATCATCTCCCAGGATGGCACCATCCGCCTGACCTACGCCGATGCGAACTACACCCACCGCCTGGAGCCATCCACGCTCCTCGATGGCCTGCGCACAATTAGTAAGTAACATAAGACACCTCAGACTTTGCTGATGGGATAAAAAGGGCAAAGGCATGACACCCAAAAAGAACCATGCCTATAATTACCCACGGGATGTGCAACGAGATGTAACTCAGCAGTGAAAATGGCTTGAGCGTATTCTTCACCTTTCTCCTGTTTTCACAAGGCAGAGGTATTTCTCATCCGTTATGAGAAAAAAGCGAGGGCATGAAACAAGCTAGCAAAGCCGCTTCAGCTAAAAGCCCACCTCGTTGCGCATCCTGTACCTCAAGCAGCGCCTGGTCAACCCGATTCTGGCGCAGGCTCACCTCGGCCAAACCCAGGCTCGCATCGGCCTCGCCTTGCTCATCCTCCAGGTCGCGAGCCTGCCCCAGCGCCTCAACAAAGCTGGCAGACGCGGCATCGAGGCGCTCTGCATCCAGGTAGATCCACCCCAGGCCCGTGAGCGCATTGATCTCGCCGGAGCTATCCTCACAGGCATGGTACTTTTCTCGTGCCAGCCGGCAATTGACCTCTGCCTCCGAGAAACTGCCTGTCAGCCGCTGCACATTGGCCAGACTGCCCAGGGCATCGATCTCCGCAGGATCGGCTGCCGCTCGCAAAGAGCTAATGGCCTCTTGATAGTGATGAGCGGCATCTTGCAGATGAGCGTGTTGCATCTCAATATTACCCAGTGCAAGAGCCACATGGCCCAATCCCTGTTGCTGTTGCTGCGACTGGTACAGACTCTGTGCGATGAGATAGTCCTGCTCCGCCTGGTCCAGGTGTCCCAGTTGCCGTTCCACATGGCCCAAAGCCAGATGGCTCTGCGCCTCATCATCACGACAACCAGCATCTCTATAGAGCTGGATGGCATGCTGGTAGCTGCTGATGGACTGTTCAAACTGGTCGTCCTGGGACGCAATCCTGGCGATTATGGTACGACTGTCCCCGGCACGCTTGAAGTGTCCTAATACGACTTTCGGGACATGACTTTCTGCTTGTTGGGAATCTACACTGGAAGGAGATCGAGAAGCTCTCCACAAAACTCATGCACATATCGCTGGAAGCAAGCCAGGGCTTCGATGCATCTCCAGCTTGTCCACGTCAGTTCCTCGCGCCTCTTCTCTACCGCCACAATCGCCTTTTCTGGTCGGCCTGCCGCCATCTCGTCCAGGACTGACCGGATGACGGGGAAGTTGTAGCCGGCCTCTCTGAGTAGAACCACCACGCGCAGGCGCTGCATCTGTTGCTCGTCGTAGAGGCGATAGTGGCTGCTCCGGTCGCGTAACGGATGCAAAAGGCCCTGCTGCTCCCAGAAATGCAGGGCTGAGACGCGTACACCAACTTGTCTAGCCGCCTCTCCCACCCTCAACGATTGAGGAGGGCGGGTACTTTGCACAGGAGCGGGTTGCGCTGCCAATGCATGCAGGGCGGTGAGCGTCTGCTCGCACTCTCGGCGCTTGCTGGCAAGCTCGGCATGGCGCGAGTCGATCATTGCCAGTGCTGCTGAAAGGTCATCCCGATGAAGGGCCTGCATGATCTTCGGCATTCGCTGCCAGCCATAGCCGCCGACCAGGCCACGAGCGGTCTTGAGCGCGGCAAGATGGCGCTGTGTGTAGAGACGGTAACCGCTCTTGCTCCGTTCAGCAGGCGGCAACAGGCCCAGGCTCTCGTAGTTGCGCACCTGCTGAATGCTGATTCCTGCAGCTCTGGCGAGATCAATAGTACGCAAAGTATGACGAAGTTCCATGTAAAACTCTCAGGTTCGTTGTAGAGACTTCTCTCAAATCCCTTTCTCTTTATATCACATGGCACAAGAACATTACCCTTGCTAACCCTCCAATCTTGCATCTGTGTTGTAGATTAAACATGTGATCCAGAAAAAGCCTGGCCAGCCTGGAGAGTGTTCTCACTGCTTCTTTCTCCCATGCTCTCGAGAGCAGTAGATGAGAGCATGGGAGAAAGAAGCAGCAGAAAGAGAAGATTTCTCATTGAATGCATTTACAGCGAAAATAACGGAGGGTAGACTCATGACGCACGCAGCAACAGTAACGGCATACAACGGGTGGGGCCATTTCTAGAAGGCTGGAGCGTACATTCCGAGCGATAACGTTCTTCCTCTCGGGTCATCTATCAGTTGGCCCCGGTGGTAGCAGGCATTCTGGCATGTGTGAGCCAGGCGAGAGCGGCAGCAAGTACCCAGAGCGCCTGCAAGCTGAGAACGACCAGCGTGAGAACGGAAGTGGTGAACAGGCCGACGAAGCCAACAATTTCAAAGGCAATGCCCAGGCCGATGGCCAGATGGCCAAAGATGCGTGGAAGAACGGAGCCTAACGCCAGGTAGATCAGCGGCGCTGGTACGATTGGGTAGATAGAGATAAAGACCGTCATAATGTCAAAGCTGGTGAGGGAGGCTATCTGATGGCCATCCACAGCAGCCTGGGCGAGGTCCACCGTGAACACCCCTTCGACCAGGACAAGCGAGAGCAGAACCGTGGCTCCCAGGATGGTAAGCAAACCTGCCTGGTGGGTTGTTGCCCCGGCTCTCTGGACAAGGGCAAGGAAAAAAACGACAGAGAGCAGGGAACCGGTCGCTTGCAGCCATGTCCCCAGAAACCAGAGGTTGTGATAGCGGATCGCGGCGCTCATCACCTGAGCAAGGGAGGCAGTAGCAGGAAGCTGCGCCAGGCCGACGCTGAAACCGACGCCCATGGACGAAGTCACCATGTTGGCAGAGGCACACACCCGCTTCGGCATCTGCGCCAACCTCCTGGGAGACATTCCCTCGTAGAACACTTGCAGAAAGCGCTCCAGCTCTGGGGTCGGCACACCGTCCAGATCCAGACGGCGGACGCGCACAGCGTTCTAGCCATCGCCTATAACTTCATGGGCAATTTCGCGCTCGCGGAACATCACCTCTCGTGCGCCATCAGTTGCTGCGATCAACTGCACGACGAAAAGGGCAAAATAAATAACCTCATCCGCATGGCGACCAGCAAACAACGCCAGGGCGCGTACGCCGATGCGGAGACCATTCTGACTCAGATACTGTCCGAGGCCCACGCAACCGCCCGGCTTTGAGCGCGAGGAGTCCTACATCCTGGTCAACCTCGGCTCCGTCTATCAGGACGAAGGGCGCTAGGACCAATCACTGAAGATTCTGGAGGAGGGGCTGGGACTGATACGCCAGCAACGGGACAATTACCTGGTCAACTGCTGCCTCTGTTACCTGGCGATGACCTACCTGCTGATGGGTGATGCCTCGACGGCCCTGCTGCTGCTTTCCGAAACGAACCTGCCGCCGGTGAAAGAGGATCGCATCGGCTACGAACGGGCCATCCACGACCTCACCTACGGCCAGCATTTTATTGCAGCAGAAACGCTACGATGAGGCCAGAATCTTTTTCAGCGCACTGGAAACATCCCTGAAAGCAACCGGCCTCAAACGTGAGTTGCTGCGGGTCAAGGTTCGTCTTGCCATGTGCTACCTCACGTGTGGCGATGCGGCGGGGGCGGTGCGACTGATGGAAGAGATCGCCTCCATCCTGGAAACGCAGGACTACGGGCAGCTTGTGCTCACGGCGATACAACGCTATCCCATGCTCATCAGTTTGTCAAAACGCAAGCGGAGCTAGAGCATCTGCGCTCCCAGCTGCATATTGAGGCTGTGGCGAAGAAGACCAGAGAGGCGGCACCGGTGGCAGCACTGGCAACACCAGCAGCGCCGACACCGGTGCTGAAGGGAACAAACCAGCCAGCGATCAGCATTCAGGCATTTGGCGAACCCGCCGTCTTTCTTGACGAGCGACCGATCACGCGCTGGCGCATGGCGCGGGCGATGGAACTCTTCTTCTTCCTGCTCGATGCCGGGCGTCCGATGCGCAAAGAGCAAATCCTCACGGCGCTCTGGCCACAGGTCGATGATCAGATCAACCAGACCTTTCACTCCATCATCCACCGCCTGCGCAAGGCGCTCAATGATACCTACGTCATCTCGCGTGGCGGCACGTATGGCCTCGACCTCCCCTCGTCTGACGGCAACAGGTTCCACTACGATGTCGCGCAGTTCAAGGACCTCCACGTCCAGGCCAGGCAGTTCCTGGCGAGCCAGAACAAGGAAACAACTCCTGTCATAACAAGTATCCAATCGTCGCTTACCACGTTCTTAGCGAGCGGGTAAGAGAGCGGGAAGCCGGAACACTAGGATAAAAGAGAGTTTTGACGAAAGGAGATGGCGGCACCCGTCCCAAAGACGTATCTAGCGAAGTCCTTCCAGGTGCTGCCAAAAGCTGATGAACGAAATCGGTACGATCGAGGGGATGCTCGATAAACTCGTCATCGCCGACCTGATTCAGTTTGAACGGCTCTACAGAGATCAACAAAAATGGGAGAAGTTGCGCGCCCTGTATCATCCTGATTCGCAGATACGGCTGGGCTGGTTTGCCGGAACGGGCGATGCCTCTGCAGAGGCATCGCGCCGTCTGGAGGCTAAGAAAGCCGGTTGGCGTCTGACTCATCTGACAAATCCGACGCAGATTCAGGTTTACAGAGACCGGGCCATCGCGGAAACCAACACGCTCACTCATCAATGAAAGAGAGGGGAAAGACTTGAAACTACACGTTATAAACGATGCCGCACAGGAGAAACAGCCAGAGTTAGTATGCGAGTGGAGCAGCCTCTTCCGGCTCTGTCTGTGCC
>DASTKE010000174.1:0-13308 GCA_035716105.1 Ktedonobacteraceae bacterium
GGTAGATGTGCGCACAATATCGATTTTATAGGGAGACGGAGTAGGTTGGGCTACCTGCGTATATGGCGGCTGCGTCGATGGCGATACAGTGGGCAGGGGAGCAGTGGATGGCTCTCCGGGTAAGGGACCACTATCAAGCGACAGCACCGACGCATCGCCGCCAGTCGGCGATACGTTCAGTCCTGCCGCCCGTTGCCTCTCCTCCTGTTGCTTCCAATTGGACAGCAGATGGGAAGACCATCGTTCCTGTTGCTCTTTGCCATTGACCGCCGATACGCTCATCGTCGGATGCTCTACCAGCTGATCCTTTGTCGGAGTAAGCCTTAAGCGATGCAAAGGACGAGCAAAAGAAAACTCTGGCTTTTGTTCAATCTGGTCGCTCATACAAGCATATACAACTTTCAATCTACATGAATGTATCCACATTCTTGCGAGAAAACCTGTAGGGGCGATGCCTTGAGGCCGTCCGGGGGACAGAGATGGCGAGAGACGGACGCCCGCCAGCAGAGGTCGTCCATCACGGGCGAGCACCAGGCATCGCCCCTACGACTTCCCCTCGTGGCCATCACGGGCGAGCACCAGGCATCGCCCCTACAGGTTCCTGTTTCCCTGCAAAGATGCAGAGCCACTTGAATTTAGACGTAGCCCAGATCGCGCAGGTGGCTGATAATCAGTTCCTCGTCCTCATCCGAAAGCTCCTGGCTCTGCGAACCGGAACGGATGGAATGTGTTTCCAAGTACCCGGACGAGAACAGAGCGCTGACGGCGGGGCTATCGACATCAACATACTCCACGCCAAGCGCGTGCAAGATGGTTGCCGTCACAGCCGTAAGTGGTGCTATCTCATCCACCGTTGTGCCAGCGGCCAGCGCGGAAGACGCGGCCAGCAAAAAGCCTCGTACCGCAGCAGGATGAACGCCGGCCAGCGCCGTCTTCCCACTACCGGGCGTAAAGGTGGTGCCATCAAAGCCCACGCGGCTGCTTTGAGCCGAGGGCGCGTAGCCCGGTTTGAAGACGATGACGAGGTCGGGCGCGCAGAAGAGATAATCGCCCGAGTACAACTCTTCCTTGCGGTACACACGCTCGATCACAGGCTCGCCGGTTTCGGGGTCGCGCAGCTTATTCGGCAGGGCCTTCACCAGCGTATCCAGCACCTCCTCGAATTCGTCCTGCGGATGCACAACGCCCTGGGTATCGCGCCCAAGCAGGTTCACCCAGAGCTGTCCATGCCCGATATGATACGCCAGCGAATCCTTCCAGTTGACCTGCCCGCTCTGCTCGTCACGCTCGATAATACCCATTTCGGCCAGAAAATCGTTGACGTTGACGAAGCGCTTCACTTCAGCAGGTTGGGTATCGGAGAACACCGCCAGCAGGCCATCCTCTCCCACCCATGCCTGGGCCAGTTGCAACGCTTCCCCAACAGCCTTGATTTCAGCCTCTTTCATACCTTGCGTCACAGCAGCCTTCACAAACAGGCACGCCTGGGCAGTTGGAGCAGCCTGCGTCCACTGCTGTACGGCAGAGGACAGTTCCTGCGCGGGAATTTCCCTGTATTCCACCGTCCAGCCTACTGTGCGCAGCCGATCCGCCAGGGACTTCGGCGGCGTACCACGACCTACCGTCTCCTCTACAGCTGCGTAATTGCGCGGCACAAGCGTGTCGAACAGACCAAAGCTGGCCGTATTTTGCCCGTTTATCGCCTGGTACTGCTGCAAAAGTGGACCTGTAATCGGCTGCGCCTCAAGCTCGACCATCGCTCCACGCTCTCGCAGCGCCTCCACTTCTGGCAGCGATGCCAGATCGGCCAGCTTCACGCCGCTCAACCAGAATACTATTGCCTTCGTATTACCCATATGTTTCCTTTTCTCTCCTATCCATTTATTGTTCTCTGGCAGATGCTGTTCCTGCCATCATTACCCGCACCGGCACCGTACCATCAGCGGACACCGGTACAGGCACAGGTACAGCTTTCTCGGCCCGTATCACCCGCCTCACACGCATTTTTCTGCCCGCAACCAGCGCGGCTGTCTGGGCATTTCTCCATAGCTTATCTTTATAGAGTAAGCATCCATACATAATCCAGTAGGTGAGCACCTGCGGCAATTGCACCGTATGATACGCCTGCCGTGGTGGCAGGAAGAAGTTGCTGGTAAACAGGTCGCCAGCCATCGAGCCTGTCAGCAGACCCAGACAGATCATCCCCAGAATACGATCCTTGCGTATCGCCGCTTGCGGCTCGTAGTTAGGCTTGAACAGTTCCCTTATGGGCCACTTTATCGACTTCTGTTTCCATCTGCCGAACGGTGACAACAAAGGATCGGGCTTTTGCACAGGAACCGGCCCGGCAGGCAGGCGCAAACCAATTAACCCCCAGAATCCTCGATCAGGTTTCTCATCAAGCTTCGAACGGCGACACAACTGTACTGCTGTGAAGATCAGCAGCGCGATCATCGAGAGCCAGAATATCTCCCCGAACGGCCCAAGCTCTCCCAGTATCTGAAGATAGCCCTCGTGCGCGACACACAGGCCCGACTTGGAGCAGTTACGCAGCCCTATCGGCAAACCTGTGTAGTGCTGGTCGTAGGCCCAGAGGTTGCCGGGGCCGACGCCAAACCAGGGCCGCTTGTGCCATACACGCAGGATATCTTGCCAGATGATGAGACGGTAGTAATCATCCGATTTGAGCGTTTGCAGCTTCTGCTCTTCCGCCATGATCAGAGGCGTAGCAGGAATAATCGCCAGAATGCAGGCGAAGAAGAGCTTGCGCGAGTAGAAAATGGTCATCACCGCCAGCCCGGCAGCCGCCTCGAACCACCAGCTATTTTGCAACGAGAAGTACAGCGCCAGCAGGCACATCACCAGGCAGACGAGATAGACAATGCGCGTCCTCCAGGTAGTGGAGTAGAGAAAACGCGCATAGGCGATAAACGCGCCTAAACCGATAATCTGTGCCAGGGCACGCAAGGTCATCCAACCAACACTCGGCTCAGTGAAGCGAAATGTCTCTACACTGCCACCGATGCGCTTAAAGTCGATGATAAGAATCAGGGAACAGGCTATGGCCACGATGAGAAACATACGCTGGATATATTCGACCCAGTCTTCCCGCTTGGACAGAGCAGCTGTTGTTGTCACAATCGTAATAATCGGGATGAAATACATCACCACGCCGACAATCTCATCATACAGAATAGGGAACTGGTTCACCCTGTGTGGCACGCTTTTGTCCCACATGTACTGTCCCAGCACGGTAGACACAATCACGACGGTCAGCAGACCAATAAATGGCCAGATCACCTTGAATGATGGTAGTACCGGCTTATGCTCATGGAAAGCCGTCTTCACGATCAGCCAGCCAAACAGCAGGAAGAGAAACGGAATCGAGGGATAAATGACCAGCGACTTGATGTCAACTGCCTTCGGTACCAGCGCCGTCGCCACCAGTCCGGTAAAGAAGAGACCGACTTCTACCCGCCTGAACATCCAGATCAGAATTGGCGCGGCCACCGCACAGCCCAGTGTCGGCTTCCAGATGAGCAGGAAGAATTGACCGTCGACGGCAGCGACAATACCGCCCAGCACGATCAACAGGATGCGCGGCCACCAGAATTTGATTGAGCGCTGCCGCAGAATACGCTTGTAGCGAGCGTGCTGGCTGCGTATCTGTTCGGCGATAGCGGGTGGTACCGGCGTGCTTCCCCCCTGTGAAGGAGGGGGCACACCGTTACCGTTCCCAAAGTTACCTGCAATCTGCATAGCGCTTACTCGTCTTTCCCTGAACGCAATTGCGTTGAAGGACCGATCCAGCTACTGGGGCCAGCATTGGGGCGCGGCGATGGTGGTGGTACCGGTGGCATGGGCGACATCGGTAACAAGGGCTGAACACCATTCCCATTACTACTGGCAGGCTGCTCCGGCATCATCCCAGGCAAAGGCATACCCCGACTGGGCGTCAATGGGATAGACAGCGGCATAGGAGGCATCAAACCAGCAGAAGACAGGATGCTCCCGTTGCCGTTGCCATTTCCGTTCCCATTGCCATTACTTTTCTCATGACCGTTGCTGGTTTCGGGCATCGCCTGCACCAACATCCAGTTTTCCGTCGTCGTTTCAGCCTTCTTTGTCGCGCTCGCGTAGTACTGATTTTGCTTCCGACCCGGCAGGAAATTCATCACCGCGCCAACGGGCGTATCGGTCAGGGAGAAGAGCAATTCTTTCGCCCTGAGCAGAATCGGCAGTTTATCGCGCTTGGAGTCAACGATCAGCGCCACACCATCGGCCATATCAGCCATCACACTGCCTTCGGGGCCACTCAAGAGCGCCGCGCCATCGATGATGACCAGATCAGCTTTTTTGCGCAATTCGACAAGAATGCCGGGCAACCGCTGCTCCAACAGGAAAGCGGAGTCCTCTAATGGCGCGCCAACAGGCAACACCCAGACATTTGGCACTGAGCTGCGCTGCACAGCATCATCAACGCTGCCCGCACCTCTGAGCAAACCACTCAGGCCAGGGCCAGCGGGATTCATGCCAAAGGCGAGATGGGTTCCAGGCTGGCGTGGATTTCCATCGAGTATCACCACATTCGCGCCGCTGCGCGCCACCGTCGAAGCCAATGCCGCCGCAATCGTCGTCTTGCCCTCGGCGTTCTGCGCGCTCGTCACCAGGAGTACCGCGCCATGTGGCGCTTTCCATTGAGCCGGCAGCAGTTCCGTGAGGCGCAGGTTGGCAGCGACCGCCGCGATCTCTTTCATAGCAGCGCCGGTCACTCGTGCTGGTCCTGCCTGTAGTTCATGGTTCTTGCTTACACCTCCAAGATAGGCCAGGCCGAGCTTCTCTTTCACCTGCTCCTCACCGCGCAACCGGTTCTCGATGAAGATCAACAGCATCATTACCAGAAAACCAATCAACAAACCCAGGCCCGCCGCGACACCGACCACCAGCGGCCCCTTCTCACTCACGACTACGTCGGTCGGTACTGCCTTCTGAATGACGACGACATTGCTGGATACATTCTGGGGCAGTTGAAGCAGCTGTGCCTGGATCGAGTCTATCGAATGGATCACGTCTTGCAAGTTGGTCTGGTAGATGTTGACACGCGGGTCAGCCGGGTTATTAATGCTGGTAATCTGCCCTTCCCAGTACGTCTTCTGATCCTCGTAGGTCTTCAATTGAGCATTCAAGTTGGAACGTTCCGAGTTTAGTTGCGCCTGCAATTGCTGCTGAATGTAATTCTGGAAGGTCACGGCCACATCATTTGCCAGCATGACAGCGTCGCCGGGAGTAGTGGTCGAAGCCGTAATCGTAATGGTGGCGGCTGTTGTCGAGGTGGTCGGGAGAACATCGGCAAGCAGGTCATCCGCCGTATATTTACGCTGCGCGATCCGCGGATCAGATGCGTACGCCACCTGCATCAGTGAACGCGACTGAATCTCGGATGCATAGTTGATCGCCTGACTGAGGCCGTCTTGAGCCGAGATTGACGGCGAGATGCTGTTGTTGGGTCCGTTGGTCACAACCAGCATGATAGCAGACGCCTGGTAGACCGCCGGGGACGATTTCACCAGACCAAAGCCACCAAGAGCAGCCACGAGCATACATACTGGTATCACCCAGAGATACTGCTTTATGCTTGACAGGTAACGCTTCACGAATGTCCCTCCTTTAAAATGCGTGTTGATGTTCTGCTATAGAAACCGGGAAATGAACAAATTCCAGATGTATCATGCGCGTGTTTCACTAATCCCTACCTTACTTCGCTTCTCTCACATCAACGGAAGTGTATCACGATATCGATATTTATCTATCGGGCTATAGCGTAGTGCTTTGGTGATGATTTCCGGCATTCAGTTAAGAAATCTCAACCATGTTCCTGCACCGTCAGCCATTGAGAAACACCTTGACCATCATCACCTGATTGCTCAGTGAGGTATTATTCTGATTGGTCGTGAAGAGAGCAATCGCCCCCTCCTGCATTCCATGCTGGTTGAGATGGTAACTGACGGACTTGCTAAAACTGACTACGCCAGAGCTTGTCGGGCTGGTAATATTGCCTGAATTGCCGACTGTAAAGAGAATGTCGTTATAGACCAGCACCTGGCCTAGCAGATTGCTTGCCGCGGTCCCACTTCCGCTGACAGTTACCGGGCTGCTCAGCGTCGCGTTACTCACAGGATTACTGATGCTGGTATTGGCATCAACAGGCACAACCTTACTGACTTCCAGAATATTGGTTAAGACATTATCCAGACGGAACATCGTCGCCACAAAGCCACCACCACCCGGTGACAGATTATTGATCTGCACGATGTAGATGCCGGCAGACGGCTTGTATTCTACAGTCGTTGTTGACGCGCTCGACCAGTGAAAGACATTGTGTGCCAGGTTCAGCGCCACCGCGTCGAACGAAGTCTTCCATGTATTGACTGGCACAGGCAAGCTGGCATTGTGAGTGACAACCGCCTGATCCTGCTCAGCCTGGTAGTATGTCATATCGGGATACATACCGGAGAACATCGCCTGCGCAAAGGTTGAGCCGTTCCACTGGAATTCCTTAAAAACATCCGGTGAGCCTTGTATCGCATCACTGGCTCCCACCTCAGCCGTAATGATGGTGCCGATCGGACTGATCTGCGCATCGCCATTGAGCAAATTTTGCATACTGAAGCGGCGCACAGGCGTCCCAGACAGATTGTCGTAGACATAGTAATCCAGTCTGGAACCGGCTGCATAATAGCGGACATTCACCAGGGCATCCAGCGTGCCAGCACCTTCCAGACTGCCACAGATCACCTTCTGCACCTTATTGACGTTCGCCTTCGTTCCCACCAGGCTATCCCATTTGATCGAGAGGTTTGGACAGTTCACCGCCGAAAAATTGATCACCGCTGGCGGCGTCGTTGGCGTCGGCGAAACAGCCGGTGACGGCGTGGGCGTAATACCCGAATCATCGACCGAAGACGAACTACCCCCGCTCTGAGAAGGTGTAAAAAGGGGATTGGTGCAAGCACTCAACATGCATATCAAGCTCACAAGGAGTGCTATGCTCGCGACATACTTCAGCAGCAGGCTACCAGCGCCACCCTGCTGTTGTGTACCTCTGTGTTGCCTGTCCCCCGGCATAGAAATCTTGCTCAATTGCTTGTACCTCCACGTCCTGCTGGTCCATACCTTTGCTCTTCCATGATATGTCTTAAAATGGGTAGAGGTGTTCCAGCGCTGTCTCTCTCTATCCAGTGCTTGCCTATCGACCCTACCCGCCCGTGATTTCTACTGAATAGTATCGGCATGACCACAAAATATACATAGTGCCACGTTTATTCACGTGTCTTTCATCACAAGAAACGGGATATGATAGACGATGTAACATCGAAAAACATCGATAGTACTGCTGACTCATGAAAAACTATCCCACGGGACTTCCCCTCTTTCCCGGCATAAGAACTATCCGCTAGCGCCAGCATCATTTTCACCTGGTTATCGTTTCATAACTGTATACCCACTATATTCACCGATCTATCACCACGTCTTCATAGACATATTTCTCTCCACTGACTATGCTATGTGCGCTATGCTACAGAGAGAAGAGGCGCGAAAAGGACTTTTGTCTCTCTATACAAGGAGAAATGCCAGGGGATACCAGCTTCATTCGTTACTACAACCAGACCCCCTGGAAAACTCAAGGAGCCGGGATCATGGGACTTACTGACACGATCCGGCCTTCATATAAGGCCGTCAGAAAATCATACAGGCTAATAACCAGCAATGTGCGACTGCTGCCCGATTTTCTCATCATCGGCGGACAGCGTTGTGGCACCACATCACTCTATTACTACCTGACCGAACAGACAGGTATCGCACGCACGCTCAAAAAAGAGGTGCATTTTTATGATGACCATTACGCGCATGGGCTGCGCTGGTATCGCGCTCAGTTTCCCACCACATTCCAGAAGTATTACACGGAGCGCATTCGCAAGCAGCATTTTATGACCGGCGAATCCAGCCCTTATTATCTGTTTCATCCGCTCGTCCCAGAGCGGCTGGCAGCCGTCACACCACAGGCAAAACTGATTATCTTGCTCAGAAATCCCATTGATCGCGCCTACTCCCAGCACTGGCTCACGACGCTTGAAGGCGATGAAACCCTGCCATTTGAGGAGGCCATCGAGCGCGAAGAGGAGCGGGTGGCCGGTGAAATGGAGAAGCTGATTGCCAGCGGTAAAATTGGCAACGACGGCTATAAAAGTTATAAGCTGCGCCATTATTCCTACCTCACTCGCGGCATCTACGTCGACCAGATCCAGCGCTGGATGAACTTTTTCCCGCGAGAACAATTTCTGATTCTCAAAAGCGAAGACCTCTATGGCAACCCTACGGCGATTGTAAAGCAGGCGCTGGAATTTCTCGGCCTGCCAGAGAGCGCGGCTCGCGCCGGGAGCCAGGAGTTCAAGCAATACAGGGAGCCTAATAAAAAAGGCTACCAGAACGAGCAGAAGCCACCCAAATTGAAACCGGAGGTGAGAACGCGCCTGGTCGAGTACTTCAAACCACACAATGCGCGCCTCTACAAGTTCCTGGATCGCGATTTTGGTTGGGATGCGCTATAAAACGTTCGCTAGCACACAAGGAGTTTCAACCATGGTCGAGATAGATCGCATTTTGAGGAAAGCCTACCGCGCCACAACCAACTGGGTGCGTATGATGCCGGACTTCATCATCATCGGTACGCAAAAAGGAGGCACCACCTCTTTGTACCACTACCTGATCGAGCATCCAAGCATCGCCCCCGTCTACGTCAAGGAACCGCATTTCTTTGATATCTTTTTCTCGAATGGGGTTCCCTGGTATCGTGCGCAATTTCCGTCTGTAGTGCAAAAATACTATATGCAGCGCGTGAAGCAGCAGCCATTCATTACTGGCGAAGCCAGCCCGTACTACCTGTTCCACCCGCTGGTACCCAGGCGCATCGCGGCCATTCTGCCACGCACGCGCTTCATCGTGCTGCTGCGCAACCCGGTTGACCGGGCCTATTCACAATACCAGCACCAGTTGCGACAGCCGGATGTCGAACCGCTCTCATTCGAGGAAGCTCTTGACCGCGAGCAGGAGCGTATCGCCGGCGAAGAAGAAAAACTCCGGCGAGACGGCAAATACGTCAGTTTCAATCATCGGCACTATAGCTATGCCAGTCGGGGCATCTACATGAACCAGCTTCCCGTCTGGATGAAGACATTCCCCAGAGAGCGCTTCCTGATTATGAGAAGCGAGGACCTGTTCGCCAACCCGAAGTCAATCATCAATCAAACGCTCGAATTCCTGAACATCCCGATCAGCGACGAGCAGAGCAAGAAAGAGTATAAACCATTTAACGATGGCGGCAAGTACGAGCCAATGAAACCGGAAACTCGTGCGCGCCTGGTCGAGTACTTCAAACCGCACAATGCGCGCCTTTATGAATTCCTCGACCGCGATTTTGGATGGGATTGCTAACATGCCAGCAGCGACAGATACACCAACGCCCTTCCTGGAAAAGCTCTACCGGGCCAGCACCTATCCGCTGCGGCTCCTGCCGGACTTCCTGATTATCGGAACGCAGCGAGGCGGCACGACCTCGCTCTACAACTACCTGGTAGAGCATCCGGGCATTGGAGCGGCATCCATCAAAGAAATACACTTCTTTGATACGCCGCACTACAAACAGGGGCTGGCCTGGTATCGCGGCCATTTCCCATCAGCCTTGCAGCGCTATTACGTGGAACACAACCGCAAACACCGCTTCATCACCGGCGAGGCCAGCCCGTACTACCTGTTTCATCGCCACACGCCGCAGCGCGTGGCCCGGCTTCTGCCGCAGATCAAGCTCATCGTCATGCTGCGCAATCCGGTCGACCGCGCCTATTCCCACTACTACCACGAGGTCGCGGGCGGGCATGAAAACATCGCCAGCTTCGAGGAGGCTATTGCCAGCGAGGAAGAGCGACTCGCCGGGGAAGACGAGAAGATGCGGACCAATCCATACTACGCCAGCTACAACCACCGCCGCTTCGCCTATCTCTCGCGAGGCAAGTACATCGACCAACTGCAAAGCTGGATGGAGCTTTTTTCCAGAGAACAATTCCTGATTCTTAAAAGCGAGGATTTCTACGCGAATCCTGCCGCCGTCTACCAGCAAACACTCAACTTTCTCGGCCTGCCAGACAGCGAACCAGGAGGCAGGCAGGACTTTCAGCGCTATAACGATACAAAACCACCCGGAATGGCTATCGAAACCCGGCAGCGACTGCTGGCCTACTTCAAGCCGTACAACACACGACTCTACAACTACCTGGACATTGATTTCGGCTGGGATTCGTAATTATTTGGGAGGAAACGGGGAAAAGTAGGGGCGATGCCTTGTGCTCGCCCGTGAAGGCTGACCTCTGCCAGCGGCGGGCGAGCACAAGGCATCGCCCCTACATTTCCCAGGCAGAGCCTCTGGCTGTACCACTCACTTCCTCCCAAATAATACAAAGAAACCTTAACCAGATTGATGTATTTGCAATCATTTCTTAACTGGTTCACTACCGACAAACCTACCTCCATCTGCTAAACTAGGGGCGTTGGGGAAACAAACAAACTGAGAGAAGTAGTGAGAGACATGCATATGGATCAAATCAGTGTAATGGTGCCGCCGCGTTCTGAGGAAGGGCCAATTTCTCAAGCAGCGGCGCTACAAATGGGCGCAGATGTTGCGAGTAGGGGAGAGGTACGCGAGCCATCACTCGTGTATCAAGTAATCAAGCGCACACTTGATATTGCTCTATCATTATTTGGCATCATCGCTCTCAGCCCGGTTCTCCTGTTCATCGCCGTATGTATCAAACTCGATGATGGCGGTCCAGTGTTCCATTTCCGAGAAATTGTCGGAAAACACGGTCGCCGATTCTATGCTTTGAAATTTCGGACGATGATTCAAAACGCGGATGAATATCTGGCGAAACACCCGGAACTGATGCGTAAATATCAGCAAAACATGAAGCTGCTCGGTGATCCACGCATCACGAAGGTGGGCAAGTTTCTTCGCAAGACGAGCCTGGACGAACTGCCGCAGCTCTTTAACGTTCTTATCGGGCAGATGTCTCTCGTCGGGCCGCGCATCATTCATCCAAGCGAACTGCCTCGCTACGGGGAGTGGGCGCACAAGCGGCTTTCCGTGAGGCCCGGTATTACCGGTTTATGGCAAATCAGCGGGCGCCAGCACATCTCCTATGATGAGCGCGTTCGCCTTGATATGCACTATATCGACCATCGTTCATGTATGTCGGATCTCGCTATCCTCCTGAAGACGTTGAAAGTGTTCATCGTCCACACGGGAGCCTGATAGTGACTAGTTGGAGGAACCCTTCAACATGGCAAACACTCGCGCAAAATACCAGACCCCCAAACTCGAAGTGCAGCGTCTTCGTGAGCTGCCCACGGCTCTGGCCGGCTCTGGTTGCCGTATGACCCCCAGCAAGGTAACACCAAGCTGCTCCGTCTCGGGTACCGGCGGTCGCACCGGTAGCTAAGCATTTTCGCTTAGCGACCCTCGCAGGCGGGTACGGCTAGCCATCCGCCTGGAACACTTCTGAACATCCGAACGTGCAATGCTACCGGTAGCATTGCACGTTCGGATGTTCGCTTTTTTGGAAACACGTTTCTTCCCCATTGCCCCCGCCCGGTCATGAATATTAACGAAATGACGTAGGCGGGCGATTGCCATTGGAGGATTCATTTGTTAATGTTCATGACCGGTCAACGTGTTCCAGACAGAGCCAGGAAAGCTTCCCAGCTCATCTAGGCAAATATACTTATGTAGGCAAATGGCCCAAAAGTGCCGATTACTTTCCAAAACGCTGGTTGGTACACTACAATCAAGGAATATTCAGACAAAACGTAGGTGCAAAGGAAGGAGGCGATGGACACATGAGCCGCATGGGCGAGATAAGCGCATTCCAACAACGGGATAGCCATGCACAGTCAACCATCGCCGACCTCTTCATTGAGGCTCTGCGGCAGGGACAGTCGCTCTGGTTTCGGGTTGGAAGTGGCAGTATGTTGCCCCTGCTGAAAGTCGATGCACAGGTATACATCGAACCAGCCCCAGGGCGTGCCATTCGCGTGGGGGAGATCGCCGCCTTCGAGACGCCACAGGGACTGATGATCCATAGAATCGTGCGCATTGAGCACACTAAGCGCATCCAACCCACGCGACAGCCTCAAGGAGATGGTAGCTCAGTCCGATTATTACAAATGCCTGATGTCATTGTGCGGCCAACCTGGCTCGATGAGCACACGGTCATAGGGCGAGTCGTTGCCATACGCGGCGGGAACAGGCACATCAACCTGAAGCATCCCATAGCCCAGAAGTATGGTAGGGTTACAGCTTACGTGCGCTACAGGTTGTATATGACAGAAAATCGATTGTTGAAAACCGTTTTACGCGCATGTTCGCGTCTGGCTCTTAACACCGGTTGCTGGTGTATTGAGCGTTGCTGCCTGATCAGTGAAATATAGAAAGGTGTGTTGGAGAACTTGATGCTGCGAAGAAACATGACCATTCTCTGGCGCGAATTGGATGGAGAGGCCGTTCTGCTTGACCCCAATGCAGGCTGTTCATACAATCTGAATGCTGTTGGCACCGTGATCTGGAAGATGCTCGATGGTACCCATACATCCGGCGAGATCGCGTCGGCGATCTGCGAGTCCTACGAAGTAGAGTACGAACAGGCGTTACAGGACGTGGAACATCTGCTTGCAGACATGCGAACCAACAACCTCGTGAGCGAAGTCGCGTCGCCAACACACCCGGTTGCCTGAGCCTATGCTTGACCAGCCATTACTCGACACACTTTCCGCGCCTCCTGACGCCTCGTCCGGGTCGCGGAAAGCCTACTACTTTCACGATATCCGTGTCACCTGCCAGACCAATTGCGCGGCCATAGTGACGCTGCTGGATAGTATGCTGGGAAGCTTCCCGGAACCGGCAGTGGTGCGCGGCGAGGCACTGTACACGCTCTTCTGCGCGGAAAGCGCCGGGCAGTTTCCCACGCACCTGCCCGCTGATCGCAAACGCACCGAAACCGTGCGCCTGCTGACCAACACGAAGCTGAAATACTACCGCAACCAGGACAGGACGCTCGAATATCACTATTACGAAGCGCTGCCGGGAGTCAATGCCCCCGCGCTGAGCGTCATCTCCGCCGGGCAGCAGGCCGCGCTCACCCAGTTGGAGCCGCTCGAACACTACCAGCCCATGTTCCTGCGCCGCTATGTCTTTCTGCTCGC
>DASTKE010000175.1:0-2882 GCA_035716105.1 Ktedonobacteraceae bacterium
TTCCTACTGTCTATAAATAGTATATCTGGGAGAGATTACAGGGACTTTAAGAAATGGTAATATCTGGCTTAGAAATAGAGGCAGGCACATGGTGTAGCTCTTCTTTGGCGTTATCGCCGACTCTTCACTTGAGGAGTTTGACCGTGCGGTACTCATCCATCCACTGTTCTTGTTGGAAATGAAGTAACGGCCATGAATGGATGTAGGCGGCGCATTTATGCCCGCACCGCCTACGAGTATTCAGTATTTAGAGGGCAGCCGGGACGCGCTCGGAGGAGGTGGGTACGGCCTCGTGTTCGCCGGAAATCTCTTCGAGGGAGCGCTGGTTTGGTTCTGGCAGGGTGAAGATGGTCAGGAACAGGCCGACAAGCGAGACAACGGCGGCAACGGCCATCGCGCCGGGCAGGTGGAAGGTGCTGAGCAGGTAGGGGAAGGCGAACGCGCCGATGAACGCGCCTACCTTGCCAAGTGCCGCCGCCATGCCGTGCGCGGACGAACGCACCATGACCGGGAATATCTCCGCCGGGTAGACGAATGTGGTCACGTTGGGGCCGAACTCGGTGAAGAAGTAGCTCACACCGTAGATCAGCAGGAAGGTCAGCGTGATCGTTGTCAGGGCCGGGAACAGGGCCAGCGAGGCGTAGGCCAGCGCCATCATGGCGAAGCCCATCACCTGTATCCACTTGCGCCCCAGCCGGTCGATGGTGAAGGCGGCAATGATGTAGCCGGGCAGTGCGGCAACCACGAAGATGATCAACGTGTAGACCATGTTGGTCACAAGGTTGGAGTGCGGGTTAAGCGATTTGAGCACCAGCGGGCTGGAGATGGTGGTGCCGTAGTAAGCTATGTCCAGCAGGAACCACGCGCCCGCCGCGCCAATCAGCCAGCGCAGGTAGCGCGGCGTGAGCAACAGATTCAGCGAGGACTTCTTGCGCGGCGCGACCGCAGTTGCGCCATTCCCATTGAGTGCGGCAGCGCTCCGCGGCTTTGCGCCATTGCTGCTATTGCCGTTTTGTTTCTGTTTCGTTGTCACCATATCGATGGTGCGACTCGCGCCATCAATGTCGCCTTGCATGGCGAGGGCGAAGCGCGGCGTCTCGGCGATCTGCCGCCGCAGGTAGAAGGTAGCCAGCGCCGGAACCGCGCCGAGGCCAAGCATGATGCGCCAGACCAGGTCATGATTGAGGCCGCTTATCAGCAGCAGGATGGCGACCAGCGGGCCGAGCACCAGGCCCACGCCCTGCATCGAGAAGACAAAGGTGATCAGTTTGCCACGGTCGCGCCGGTTGGCATACTCGCTCATCAGGGTCGCGCTGAGCGGGTAGTCGCCGCCAATGCCCAGACCCAGGATAAAACGGAATATCAGCAGGAAGATCACGCTGGGAGCCAGGGCCGAAGCAATCGCTCCGAAGGCCAGCACGATCAAGGTATAGCCATATATCGATCTGCGTCCGAGATGGTCTGCCAGCCGACCGAAGACCAGGGAACCCAGTGCCGCCGCGATCAGCGAGGTACTACCCAGGAGGGAAATTTCCAGAGGTGTCAGGTGCCAGATGGGGGTCAAAACTGCCAGGGCGACGCCGATAATAAACAGGTCGTAGGCATCGGTGAAGAAGCCCATGCCGGACGTGAACAACGCCTTCACATGAAAGCCCGAAACGGAACTGGCATCCAATTTCGCCAGGATAGCTTCCGCTGATGCTACCGCATCGCCCTCAAGCAGCGGAGCGGGGCTTTTCTTTTCATCTAACATACATTCTCCTTGCTCTAAGGATAGGTTTCTTGATCCAAAACATATGCAATTTCTTTAGCTTATCTGATAGGAATAGTAAGCCCTCCATGTTATGGGAATGTTAAATGGACGTTAAAGTACATTTATATTCAGGTTAAAAGTTGATAAGAGAAGAAAGAGAGATGAGACATCCTGAATTTTTAAGCGGCTTGAAAAAGCTCGGAAGGCCACCCGCAAGGGGCTTACATGGGGAGGTTTTTTAGAAATGCTGGTGGAGCATGGTAGAGCCAGGGGCGGGGTGTGGATGGATGGGTGGCCCCTTGCGGGTGGCCGTCCGGGAGGCTGTCCGGGGGACAGAGACGGCGAGAGACGACCCTTTGCCTCTCTGCCTTGCTCTCCTTGAGGGAACAGGAGGGGAACGAAAGCCACCCGCAAGGGGCCACTCCCCGCATCCCATCCACCCCTGGCTCTACAGTATGGCCCTGGCGCTCCAGAAAACCTTCCCGTGTCAGCCCGCAAGGGGATGGCCCTACTATATTCGGCTTCGCAAGCGACTTCGTCGTATAGTAGGGCCATCCCCTTGCGGGTGGCCTTCCGGGGTCTACAATTTGAGCTGGCTCAAGTTCACTCAGGTTTTCCGGGAACGGCGGGCTGGTTGTTGCCAGTAACCGGGCGTGTATCCAGCGCTTGCCAGGGGATACGTGCGGGCGTATCAATGTCGCGCAGGTGCATGGTATCGTTGTATTTTTTCAGTCGCCAGCGCGCAGGACGCCCCTCCGGCTCAGACTGCTGCCACCGGGTGATGGAGGTGTTGGTGGTGGCGAAACGGGCATGTGGGCCTTGCAGCGTGCCGAGGTCAAAAAAGAGGTAGAATGAACCTTCGATGATGCCACCGTGGCAGACCACGACGATGGTTTTGTCCGCGTACTCGTGGATGATGCGGTAGAGCGCCCTGCCCATGCGCTGCATGAACAGCGTCCAGCTTTCGCCGCCTGGCGCGACGAGCCGAAACGGGTTTTGCTCGGCATTCAGCGCGCCGAAGGTCTCGCGGTACTGTGCATCCGTCATGCCCTCGGCCTCGCCAGGACGCATCTCCTCCACCTCCTCGTCAAAGATGATGGGCAGATCGAGGGCGGGTGCGATGATCTCG
>DASTKE010000176.1:0-2531 GCA_035716105.1 Ktedonobacteraceae bacterium
CTTTTCGCTCCCATTTGCTGGCGTAGCTGCGGATCGCTGATCAGTGTGTCGAGGTAACGGGCCATTTCTTCGCTGTTGCCGGGCTGGAAGAGGAAACCGTTCTCTTCGTTGTGAACCAGTTCGGGCAAGGCGTAAGCGTTGGCGGCAATAACGGGCAGACCGCAGGCCATAGCTTCCATTGTGGCGAGGCTCTGTAAATCCGCCTCAGAAGGGATGGTGAAGATATCGGCGAGGCGGTAGAGCGAGACGAGGTCGCTGTCGCGGACATAGCCCAGGACGGAGACGCGATCTTGCAGGTTCAGGCGCTGCACCTGCGCCCGCAACTCGGCCTCTGCCGGGCCGGTGCTGGTGATGGCGATATGCGCGCTGGTGGTCATCTTTGCCGCCGCGTCGATCAACACGTCGATGCGCTTCTCCTCGCTCAGACGGTTGACGTGCAGGATGAGCGGGCGATCGGCGGGAAGTTTGAAACGTTCGCGCAGGGACTCATTGCGCGGCCCCGGCGAAAAGCGTTTGAGGTCGATGCCGTTGGAGATGGCCTGCGCGGGTGCCTTCAGACCATGCTCATAGAGCAGGTTGAGCGCCGTTTGCGTTGGCGCGGTGACGTACTCGCAGCGATTGCAGAAATTCACCAGGTACGAATAGGTGATCAGATTGAACGGCTTGCTGATCAGCGTGTCGTTCCTGAGCGAGGGGCTAAAATTGATGGGCAGGTAGTGATTGGTGGCGATAACGGGTTTGCGCAGCCCACCGGCCAGAATCTGCGCCATATTGCCCAGCACGATGGGCGAGTGGATATGGATGATGTGCGGGTCGCTCCTCTTAATGAGATTGCGAAACGGCACAAAGGGCAAAAAGGGGATGCGCAGCCCCTCGTAGGTGGGCCACTCGAACGAGGAAAAGCGATAGAGGCGTACTTTCTGATCGTAGCGCCGCACGTCGCGTGACCCCTGGCTGGGTGCCACCACCCAGACCTGGTGTCCGCGATTGGCGAAATCGTGGGCCAGGTCATGCGTCACCCTGGGAACGCCACCCACCATCGGCGGGTACTGGTCCGTCACGATCATAATACGCATGTATATCGCTCCTGCATGCCGTAGGTGCCGATTTATCGAGCACACCGCCGATTTATCGGCTCAGCCCGTAGGCTGATGATGAATATGAACGAACAAAATTGGTAAGACCCTGTCATTCTGAGCGCAGCGAAGAATCTCTCGCTCGGATGCCGAGATTCTTCGCTGCGCTCAGAATGACAGGGCCGACTTTGGTTGTTAAATTTCATCATCGGCCTTCGGCCTGGGGCCGATAAATCGGCCCCTACGTTATTCCTGACTACCAGCGGCTTCGGTAGGAGCGGTGGCGGCAGCCGGGGCTTCGGCGGCCTCCTCAGCTTCCTCGGCCACTTCAGCGCGGGTCGCGGCCACTTTGGCAACGGGTTCGCTGGCTTCTGTTATCAGTGTGAAACCGGTTGGCAGGGCTATGGCTCCGGCGTGAATCATGTCGTCGATATGCTCCAGCGATGAGACATCCACATCGATGGCTTCGCCAAGCGAACCTGCCTCGCCCTCGACTTCCAGCGCGTCCAGCAGGCGCAGCAGGACGCCGCCCTCATTCTTGACCGCTGGCGATTCACCGACGAAACGCAAGGCCACTTTAACCGTGATGCGCTCGTGCAGGTCGACGCGGAAGAAATCGACATGGATGATCTTGCCGGAACGCGGCTCGTGCTCCACGTGACGGATCAGCACGGTCTCCGTCGCGCCCGTGTCGGGAACGCGCAGGGCGATGATGCTGGTGCCGTGGTGGGAACGTATCAGTTGATCGAATGCGACGGCCTCGAACTGTACCGCCATAGGTGCCTCGTTGTGTCCAAAGATATTACCAGGGAGAATCCCTGCCCGGCGCAAGCGCTTATTGGCCTTGCCCAGCGCCTCACGCGGTCGTATCTCTAACTCTACCTGTTCTGCCATTGTAACACTACCTTTCTTTTTCTGTATTGTAATAGTTTTTCGGTGGGAAATGCATTGAGCACGTCGCCGGCGCTGAGCCAACCTTTGCGGGCGATGTAGACGCCGTAGCGCATATCGTCCAGCCCGGAGATGACGTGCGCATCGGGGTCGATGGGAATCTTCATGCCTTTGTCGCGGGCGCGGCGCAGGTAGCGCCAGTCCAGGTCCAGTCGCGACGGATGAGCATTGATCTCGATGCTGACCATATGAGCCGCCGCCGCGTCGATAACGGCGTCGATATCGAGCGGATAACCCGGCCTGCCGAGCAGGATGCGCCCGGTTGAGTGCCCAATGATGTTGACGTAGGGATTGGAGATGGCGCGGAGCAGGCGCTGCGTCTGCTCCTCCTGTGGCAAGTTGAAGTTGCTGTGGATGGAAGCGACGACGAAATCCAGGCTCGCCAGCGTCTCGTCCGAGAAATCAAGCTGCCCGTCGCGCAGGATATCGCACTCGGTTCCCTTGAGGATGAGCAATTGCCCGGCGAACTCCTCGTTCAGGCGGTCAATCTCCTCGCCCTGCCGT
>DASTKE010000177.1:0-6712 GCA_035716105.1 Ktedonobacteraceae bacterium
GCGGCTTATGGCTTGCTGATGCAAACCGGCTCGTTTTGCTGCCTCCTGCTGTGACAACCCTCGTTCTTGCCGAAGATGATAGAGCATACAAGCAAAGTCGAGGGCAGCTTCAGCAATCTCATATTCCTCACGCTCCTCATCGGAAAACGTAGCAATGTAGTCATCTATTTCATTGTAAGTTTTAGTATTCTTGCTCATTTGTGCCTCGCTAGCCAGTCAGCTTGATACCTGCGAGCGCGTTCTAGCTCGCCTTTATCAACCTTCTGCTGTTTCTTTACGTACCATATTTATTTTCGTTCACTCCGTCGGCATAATCCCTTCCAATTCGTCCTTCGGGTCGCGCATCATGAGTTCGGGGACGGCCTGGTGGGGGTCGAGGCCGGAGAAGAGGACGAGGCTGAGCTGCCGCGTGATGGGCATTTCGACGCAGTAACGGGTGGCAAGCTGGAGCGCGGCTCTGGTGGTGTAGACGCCCTCGGCGACGCTGTGCATGGAGGCCAGGATGTTGGAGAGCTTCTCCCCTGCGGCGATGCGTCGCCCGACCTGGTTGTTGCGGCTGAGCGGGCTGGCGCAGGTGGCAACGAGGTCGCCTATGCCGGCCAGACCGGCGAAGGTGAGCGGATTTGCCCCGGCGGCGACGCCCAGACGCGAGATTTCGGCGAGGCCGCGAGTGATGAAGGCGGCTTTGGCGTTCTCCCCGTAGCCCATGCCATCGTTGAAGCCCGCACCAATGGCGATGATGTTTTTGAGCGCGCCGCCCAGTTCGACGCCGGTAACATCGCTGGCGGTGTAAACGCGAAACGATGACGAGGTGAGCACTGTACGGGCTTGCACAGCTACATCCTGGTTGTAGGCCGCGACGACGGCGGCGGTAGGCTTTCTCTGCGCCACCTCGCGGGAGATGTTAGGACCACTGAGGGCGGCTAACCGGTTGTGGGTTCCCGGCAGTTCCTCCTCGATGATCTCGGTCATACGCTTGAGCGTGTCGATCTCGATGCCCTTGCTGGCGCTGACGAGGAGAGTGTGCTGCCCAACGTAGGGAGCCAGCAAGCGCAGGTTTTCGCGCATACGCTGCGAGGGG
Organism: Ktedonobacteraceae bacterium; assembly: GCA_035716105.1. Classification (GTDB taxonomy): domain Bacteria; phylum Chloroflexota; class Ktedonobacteria; order Ktedonobacterales; family Ktedonobacteraceae; genus CADDYT01. The sequence goes on from DASTKE010000177.1 coordinate 1,082, forward strand.
GTAACGAGCAGGAGCATGTCTTTTCCTCGCACGGCTTCGGCGATGTCGGCTGTCACCTGGAGCGTGTCGGGAAAGGGGAAACCGGGCAGGAAAACGTTGTTCTCTCGCCGTTGCTGCATCTCCCTGGCACGTGCGGGCTGGTGCTCCCAGAGCGCGGTGGGAATGCCCTTGTCCGCCAGTAAGCGGGCCAGCGTTGTTCCCCAGGCACCACTGCCAATAACCCCTACCGAATTCATAGATTCTCTCCTCTACCCATTCAATCGTCTTTGCAGCTATTGTAGCATAGCGGAAAAAGACCTGCGAGACACAGGGGCAAAACGTTGCTATGTGTGCTGGAATCAGGATATACTGTTTCGTGTTGATCCCGATGTACCACGTAGTACTCTGTCAAACTTGAATCAACGGGGAAGTCGTAGGGGCGTCGCCCCTACGACTTCCCCCGCGGATACTGTGTTCCCGTTGATTCAGGTTTGACAGATTAGTAGGGGACGAATTCAGTAATGTGTATTGGCTATTTCTGGAAGGAGACTTCATGTTCCAGCTTACAGTGTTGTATGGAAAGCCACAGGACCCGGCGGCGTTTGATCGCTATTACCAGGAAACACATGCTCCTCTGGCGCAGAAATTTCCTGGACTAAGGGGGTATACAGCCAGCAAACCACAGGCGCTTAACCCGAAGGAAACGGTTCCCTACCTGGTTGCCGACCTCTATTTTGAGGACGCGGCATCGTTCCAGGCCGCATTACAATCGGCTGAAGGGCAGGCCGCGGCGGCTGACGTGCGAAACTTTGCCACCGGCGGCATAACGCTGATGGCAGGCGAGGTACAGGTATACAACCCCGTTTCTCTGAGCTAAAAGAAGAGGACAAGCGAGACACAGGCAGGCGCGAACGCGTCTGCCTGTGTCTCGCTTGTCCTCTTCTTATGAATTCTTCGAGCGTTCCGCCGGGCTTTCATGAAAGGTCTGGGGCTTCTCCTCTTCCTCGTAGACGGAGGGTTTGAGGACGCCGACGTAGGGCAGGTTGCGGTAGCGCTGGGCGTAGTCGAGACCGTAGCCGACGACGAACTGGTCGGGGATGCGGAAGCCAATGTAGTCGAGGTTCACAACCTTGACGCGCTCGCGCCCCTTGTCGAGCAAGGTGCAGACACGAAGACTGCGCGGGCGGCGTTGTCGCAACACGTCCATCAGGTAGTGCAGCGTGAGGCCGCTATCGACGATATCCTCGACAATCAACACGTCTTTGCGGTCGATAGGACCTTCCAGATCCTTCAAAATACGCACGACGCCGCTTGAATGGGTGCTATTGCCGTAGCTTGAAATAGCCATATAATCGATCTCCAACGGCAGTTCGATGGCTCGCGCTAAATCGGCGATAAAGGGAACTGCGCCTTTCAGCGTTCCCAGCAGCAGCAGGGTTTTTCCGTCGTAGTCCTGGCTGATCTGCTTGCCCAGCTCAACAACTTTGTCCTGTATCTGCTGCTCGCTCAACAATATTTCTTCAATGTCTTCGTGCATGTCCAATGTTGTTTGCCTCTCTTCCGCGTGTCTATCCGATCTCTTCGTCTACCTGCGACCCCGCCTGGATAGTTAAACGCACAATATGCTGTGTTTCAGGGGTGAGCCGCACCCTGTCGTCGAGGGTGACACCCGCCAGCCAGACGCAATGGGATGAAGATACAAAGAGCGGGATCTGGTCACGTTCAGCGCGAGGAATGTGTTTATCGACGAGTATATCCTGCACCTTCTTCTCGTGTACCATTCCCAGTGGCCGCATACGATCCCCTGGACGGCGCGTGCGCACTTCCAGGTACGACCCGACACACTGAGCATCCACATATACAACATAACGTGTGGACGGCAGTAAGCGCCACACCATAGGCCAATCTTCACGGCTCAGCGCCTCCCGCACCTCCCGCGCCAGTTCATCCGGCACCATCTCCGCACTGGCAATCCAGGAAGCTCCCGTTACGACCACGCGACCAGGGATGGTCAATTGAGCAGGCAGCGTCTGTGAATAGCCAATGTCCTCTTGAGAAAGACGTTCAAAGCGAGCCGTAGTAAAATGACGAGAGAGGCGCAAACTCCGCGACAGGTCGAGGAAGAGCGTTTCATACGTTGGTTCGCGTTGGAAAAGCTGCTCTATCAGATGATAATGACGTAGTTCGAGCGGGGATTGTCCCGCGCTCAGTTGGGCCGTGACGCGGCGCAACAGGTGACGTTGCAAGCTCAAAGGCAGCTTCAGCAGCGCATCAATGCTCAATTCAATGAAGTCTGTCCCCGCGGCCAGCACAACAGTCGGCCACGCGGCGTTCACCTGCTGCTCTATCCACGCCATATCAACCTGTGCTACTTCAGCGCTGCGCAGGAGCGTGGCACGAATGCCCGGATTGAGCGCTTCGAGCAGGGGCAACAGTTCGTGGCGGATGCGATTGCGCAGGAAGCGCGGGTCGGTGTTGCTGGCATCTTCGATTGGGATCAGGCCGTGTTCCGCGCAATACGCCACCGTTTCGGCATGGGTGGCGGCGAGCAAGGGACGAATAATATCCTGCTGGCGGGGCTGCATTCCCACCTGCGCGGCAAGGCCACCTCCGCGCAGCAGGTGCAGCAGCAGCGTCTCCACTCGGTCGCCGGCATGATGGGCAACGGCAATGGGCTGCCCGTGCGCAATATCGCGCAGGAAGCGATAACGCGCCACCCGCGCCGCGTCTTCCAGTGAACGCCCCTCCGCTCGCGCCAGTGCCGGTACATCGATTGCCCCAATCGTGATGGGCAGTCCCCACGCGCTCGCCAGTTGCGCCACAGCTTCAGCCTCTGTATTGGCCTCCTCGCGCAATTGATGATTGAGATGCGCCACGCGCAGTCGCACCCCCGGATAGCGTTTGCCCTGCCCACACAGGCGATGGAGCAGGTGCAGCAAGCACAACGAGTCCGCGCCGCCGGAGACCGCGACGATCACCTCGCCCTGTTCCGGCAGTAGCTGGTACTGCTCAACGTATGCCGCGACCCGCTCCAACATACTCTCTGTCCTCATATGCGTAGTGACTATAATCTTATGTGATTCTACCAAACAAGGCAACAGCCGTGCGAGATTCCCTGGATCATCGCACAGAATGAAAGTAAAACTGGACCGTTAAGGCCACCAGAAAAAAGTGGTGGAAAATTGGGGGCTGATATGATACCATATAGGCAATGACAGAGATGCCACGAGGCTTATGGTGCATGGTGGCAAGGTAACGTTTTGACTGTGCAGCAGTGCAGGGTAGGGAAATACATTCATGGCAACGCATAAGATTATTACGGCGGAGAATCCCATTCTCCGGCAAAAAGCAAAAAAGATTCACCGGTTCGATGCCTCGATTCAGAAGCTGGCGAACGAGATGTTTGAGACGATGCACGAGGCAGGGGGCGTGGGACTGGCGGCTCCGCAAATCGCCTTATCGATTCGCCTCTTAGTGGTGGAGTACGAAGACCACAAGATCGCGATTACCAATCCAGAGATTATCAAGGCCGAGGGAGAAGTGCTTGGTACCGAGGGCTGTTTGAGCATTCCAGGCTATGCCGGGGATAATATCCGCCGTGCCGAAAGAGTCGTCGTCAAGGGGCAGGATGTACGCGGCAAACCACTCAAGGTCAACGCGGAAGACTGGCTCGCCCGTGTTCTCCAGCACGAAATCGACCACCTGGATGGCATTCTCTTCCTGGACCGCCTGGACCGCCCGGAAGACCTGCGCGAAGTGACCGAGGAAGAGATCGAAGAGGAACCCGAAGTAGTGCTAGAGTAGGTTTTCAGCAAGCCAAATCGGAAACAGACTGCATGAGAGGCTGTGGGACACGCGCGCGTGTCCCACAGCCTCTCATGCAGTCTGTTTCCGATTTGGCTCTGACTACTTCTTTTGCTTTCTCAGCATGGGCATGGTGTGCTTGCCAAGCGGGCGCTCGCAGGCAGCGCAGACGTAAAACCCCTCCTGGTCGCGGTACCGCAGATCGCTGACAGGAAAATATAGGTAGCAGATACCGCAGCGAGCGGCGTCGGGCTGGCTTGCCACCTGCCTATCATGCTCAAAGAGGTCGTGCAAAGAGACAATCATTGCCTCGAAGTCGAAGACCCCGGAATAGTTGCGGCCAGCACCTACGGCAGGCAGTGAGCCAGTGTTGTTATTGACGCGCATTTCACGACGATTGGCAAACGAGTTCGTGTGCTCCTGTCCCCCGTTACTCCCATTCCCCGCCTTTGGTGTATCAAAATTGTTCAAAGCAACCCTCTCCCTATCCAATGCTCACATATCTCAGAAGAATATTTCCCCTTATTATATATGTGACAACCTCATAAATCAAGCGCGATGAGCAAGAAGCACAAAGGTAGAGGTATAAGCCCCGCAGGCCATCCGCAAGGGGATGGCCCTACTATATCCACCAGGATCGGCTCGCAGAGCCACATCAGGTAGAGTAGGGCCATCCCCTTGCGGCTGGCCTGCTCTCCGGTATCCAGCATCTCACCCCTCTCTGGATGCGCAACATTACAATATACTAGAGATTATATTTTCAGAGAGGTGCGATTATGGCAGAGATCAATGTCATCACCGGCGCGTTCAGCTACACAGGCAAGTATATTACGCGACGCCTGCTGGCCCAGGGCAAAGAGGTGCGCACGCTGACGGGGCATCCTGATAACCCCAACCCGTTCGGCGAGCAGGTCAGGGTCTTCCCGTTCAACTTTGATAAACCCGCCGAACTGGTCAAGAGCTTACAGGGCGCGACAACGCTCTATAATACGTACTGGATTCGCTTCTCACATGGTCCTATGACCTTTGATAGGGCTGTGGAGAATACACAGCGGCTCATTCATGCCGCCGAGGAGGCGGGTGTACAGCGCATGGTGCATGTGAGCATTACCAATCCGGCGGAAACATCGCGGCTCCCCTATTTTCGCGGCAAGGCGATCCTTGAAGATGCATTGATTCATTCGTCGCTCTCTCATGCTATTATCCGGCCCACCGTTATTTTCGGCGACGAGGATATCCTCATCAACAATATCGCCTGGCTGCTGCGCCGCTTCCCCGTCTTCCCAATTTTCGGCTCTGGCAGCTATGAATTGCAGCCGATCTACGTGGAGGATATGGCCGATCTTGTGGTGCAAGCAGGCCAGCAGCAGGAGAATCTCTGCTTTGATGCGGTTGGGCCGGACATCTTTACCTTTGAGGAACTGGTGCGGCTGCTGGCCGATACGTTGCAGCGCGGAGTGTTATTTACCCATGTCAGCCCACAACTCGGCTTTTCCCTCGGCAAATTGATCGAACCACTGCTCGGCGATGTACTGATCACGCGAGACGAGATTGCCGGTTTGATGGCAAACCTGCTCATATCTCAGCAACCACCAACGGGCCATACTCGTCTTAGTACATGGCTCCATGAGCACGTGAATACCATTGGCAAAGCCTATGCCTCAGAAATTGGGCGGCATTACCGGTAGTAGGCAGTTTAAAAGGCATAATAATAGCAGGTCAGTTTCGATGTACCAGAGCTATTGTAACACTTGAAGTGTTACAATAGCTCTGGTACATCGAAACTGACCTGCTATAAAAAAGGGAGATATAACCTCTGTTATTGAAAAACGTACAAAAGTTGTTGAG
>DASTKE010000178.1:0-8731 GCA_035716105.1 Ktedonobacteraceae bacterium
ATCACAAAAAGCACAACAAACAGGTCGATACTGACCGTGTGTATGAAGAGTTCAGCAGATGAGTCGATTATGGGTGCAGCCCTATTTCCGGGCATGACAACCAGGCCGTTATAGAGACGTGTGGCAAACTCGGCCAGCGAATTATCGGTGCGATAGACACCCGGATTGACGCGAAACACATTAAAGGCTGCTCCATTTTGCCAGAAAGGCAGGTAGAGCAAGACAATTGTTCCCAGGTAAGCAACACTCGCGCCAGACAGAGCGCGCCAGCGATGTGGTTGCATCCAGAGGAACAGCAGCAGCCCTGGAAGCAGCACGACGATATTGATTTTCAGGCAGGTGGCTAGCGCGAAAAGAATGGCTGCCTGCAACACGGTTTGCGCGGGCAATACCGGCGGCGAAGACGTGGAAGACAGCGTAGACGATCGCTGGCTCCCGCGTACAAGCACCCAGAGCGTCAGCAGAATGAGAAACAGCACAGCGGCATCGTTGTGCGCATTGACGCACGCCTCGAAGAGCAGCAACGGATTCCAGGCGAAGGCCAGCGTCAGGAACACCCGCTTTTCACGTCTGAAGGGTGCGTTTTCACCCATCAAAGCACCACTGATGAACCAGATAAGCAGAGTCGAGCCGAGATGCATGACTAAGCCAAACACCCGCAGCGCCAGCACCACCGGCGCAATGCCCGCGGCGCTCGGCCCACCTACCAGCGTTTGCAGCACGATGGTAATCACAGCCCACACAGGGCCATAGGCCGAAGGCTGCCTGATCCAGTACACATAGGGATAGACCGGGTCACGCGGATAAAAAATGGGCAAAGCGGTCAAGGGATTCTGGTGGTAGATCACGTCCAGGCGAGCATAGGAAATGTACGAAAACACATCCGCCGATGTTACAACGGGAACAAATACCAGGAACAGACCAGGCAGCAAGGTGGAAAGGAAGATGAAACGCGGCGAAACACGCCTGGGCAGGTAACGCAGCGCCAGCAGGTAGACCAGAAACATGAGCAGAATCGCGGCAAAAAGCAGTCCCGTCGTCTCCCAACCACTGATCACATCCTGCGTAGATGCACCAGGCACGTGAAAACCCGGTATCACCAGCGACCAGCCATGAAAGAGCAGTTGCGAAGGCAGCACCACCCAGGACGCAAGCCGTGTCAGCAAAGCATCATGAAACAGCAAATAGTATAACGGGGCTACGGCGTCAAGCAGGAAAATGGCGACAAGCATTCCAACAAATATGACTACTGGCAGCACAATAGAACTCCGTTGAGTGATTTTTTTGCCAGGAGTGTATCTAATAAGACGATCAACCGGGATATTCATACAGTAGAATTTCTAACCATCCCCTCACAAGAATTGAGAATTCCGTGCTTCTCCATACATCATAACGTGTTTTCTGGTAAGTGGGTCACACACATGTGAGTATGAACGAGAGGCATTTTCTCTCTACTTTTTCCCGTGCCGCGCTGACTTCCCAGGATGTGAATGATGTCCGCCTTTCGACTTGCCACGACCGTCCCCGTGTCCTTTTCCATGACCACCCTCCTGCCTCTCTCCATGTTCTCGCTCACTGTTGTCCTGCTTTCCAGATGTATGTTGGATAGCGGTGCGCAGAGAGGTGGAAGGCTTATGGGTAGGAGTTATACCACGCAGCGGAGAAAGAGACCCCAGTGACGTTCCCTGAGCAGGTTGCTGGCCTCTGCCTTGCAGCACCGGTTGTGTATCCAGAAACGTTGTCACAGATTGTAAGCTCAACAGGGAAGGAGCCTGCTCCAGAGTATTTCTGGAGAGTGAAAAACCAAGCAAGAACGGGGCAACGCATAACAACACAATCATGGCACAAACGCCCGCACCGCGATGGAGCCGGGTGAGCATCGAGCGCTCCTTATCCCCTACCTTCAGACGTAAAAAATGCGTTACAGACCGGGCGCGAACGCGAGTTAATTTCAATCTGTATGCGAGATACGTCCCTAACTCGCTCGCGCTGCGTGGCTGCTTGAGTACCTGCAGTGCTTGCCGGTACGCCACAGCCATCTCCTGCGCCGTACCGAAGCGATCGGCAGGGTCTTTTTCCAGCGCCTTCAACATAACGCGCTCAATAGCAAGTGAAATCAGTGGGTTGAGGCTTGAAGGGCGTGCAGGTGGCTCGCTGGCATGTTTCCAGTACAAAGTAAGCGGCGTTCCTCCCCGAAAGGGAACCCGACCCGTGAGCATTTTATACAGCAGCACACCGAGCGCGTAGATATCGCTCCTCTGGCTGGCTGGTTCCGTCGCCAGTTCAGGCGCGATGTATTCAGGAGTGCCGATCAGGCAGCCCGTCTGTGTGATGCCGCCCTCCTGCCCCAATTGTCGCGCCAGGCCAAAATCGGCCAGGTAGACGCTGCGTTCATTGCGAAACAAAATATTGGAGGGCTTGATATCTCGATGCAACACGCCGCGCTCGTGTGCATAATGGAGTGCGCTCGCCACCTGCTCAAAAATGCTTCCCGCCTCCTCCAACGACAGCGGCCCATGCCCCAACCAGTCACGCAAGCTGCCACCGGCATAATAAGGCATAGAGTAAAAATAGTGACCGTCCTGCTTCCCCCAGTCGTAGATAGGTACAATATGCTCGTGCGATAGCATCACCAGCGTCTCCACCTCGCGCTGAAAACGCTGCACGTGGTCTTCCTGGGCCATATCCACAACCTTAAGCGCCACATTGCGCAGCCGGAGCTCATCATACGCAAGGTAGATTTCCGACATGCCTCCGTAACCGAGGCGACGAAGAAGGCAATAATAGCCCAGGTTTCCCAACAACGGTGTCATTTCCGGCCTCATTTTCCTAAATTGGGGGAGCATAGCCGTGCTCTCATCGCTTCTTGAATGTATACGCTGAAAGGAACCAATCAGGAGACAGAAAAATAGCGTGCTGGTTGGATGCTCTAAACATCCATCCAGCACGCCATTTTTCTTTGAGGGCAAGACTAGCCGGCAAAGCCGATCACGTCATCACCGCCCTGGGTGCCATTGTGGTTCCAGTACTCGGGGCGTTCGGCGACGAATACAGCGCCGTTCGCGTAGCTTTGCACTGTTAAGGAGACCGAATAGCCTCTGGTATCACTACCGGTATACAGGTGTTGCAGCACCATCTGTGTGATATCGATGGTAGAGCGACTGTGCGCCGGTACCACAATGCCACTAGGCGAATAGACCTGGCCGAGGCCATTGACCAGGGTGATGTAGATGGCCTCACTGCTGCCGGTCGGGTTTTGCAGCGTCAACCATTCGTTGAAGTTCTTCGCGGTATAGCCTTCGGCGAAGGTATAGGCCGTCTGGTTGGGGCTGTTGGCTGGCATACCAACAACATCATCGCCGCCGTTCGCAGCCACGGTAAAGCCGCCAGTGCCGCTGACGGTATGATTATACTTGAAGAACATTTCGCGCTCGACCACGATGTTGGCACCGGTGGACTTGACCTCCGCCGAGACCGAGCTTTGCGGAGTCGCCTGGTTGACGTTCACGATAGACTGGCTCAGCGAACCGACCGTAAGGTTGACCTGTTTCGTGCTGCCATTGGTGTTTTGCAGTGTTACGGTGACGTTAGCGCTTGTATGCGCCGGGTCCACGTTCGCAATCACCAGGTACTCCTGCCAGTTCGGCTGGTTGCTGTTGCCGGTAAAGCCCTCGGCAAAGAGCCAGTCGTTTTGCAGTTTCTGCACGCCGACCACAGTGCTGCCGCCAGAAATCGTGCCAGCCGCGCCCGCGTTGACGTTGGAATAGTAATCCGGGCGCTCCACCATGACCGACTGATCTGATGTCACCACCGCTGCCACGTGCATCGGCATACCGGAGGGGGGTGAAAGTGTATTGCGTGTGTTCGCTCCAACCTGCAGTGTCTGACTTCCAACGGATTTTCCGCCCGCGTAGTAAGTAGCCTGAATATTGGCGGTCGTTCCCTGCGGATTCAGGACAGTGATGAACGAAGAATAGCCGCTGCCCGTCGGCACGTCACCGAAGTAGAACGTCTTGCCCAGGCTCGTCGCCCCTACAACGTCGTTACCGCTGTTGATGCCGTGATAGCTAAAGTAGAGCGGGCGCTCGGCCATAATACCACTACAAGTCGCTGGATTGGTGACGGTAACGATAGACGAGACCGAATACGCGGTAGATGAACTGGATGACGTACCCAGGTCAGCATTCACCGACTCAGTCAGGCGGCTGGCATGGGCAACGGTAACGGTCTTCGTTACCGACGAACTCCCCTGGCGCAGGTACTTCACCTGCACCGTGCAATCATTCAGCGGGTCGGGATTGCCCAGGGTCAGGTATTCCGTGAAACCCGCACCCACGCGGCCTTCCGCGAAGTACCACGTCTGGTTAACCGGCGGAGTTTGGGTTGACAGACCAGCATAGGAACGCAGACGCTGGTAGATCAAAGTTCCCATAAACTGGGCTGGAGTGCCGTTATAGTCCATAACCAGTTGCGGATATGTGCAGGGAGACCCCGCCGATGTCCAGGCCCAGGCGATCCAGCCAATGTTGTGATTATCAAAGTACGTAAGCAACAAACTCATAAAACCGACGCCGCAGTCGTACTCGCCGCTCTCGGCGGAGACCACCGCGTAGGTCTTGCTGATAGTGCCAAAGGCAGCATCCCACGTGCCGGGCTGCTTATCGGCATAGGGATAGGGGTGGGTATCGTAGACGATATTTCCCCCGCTGATGGTGTTCGAGGGAATCTGGCTCAGATCAAAGCCCCAGTTCATGCCACCCACGATCGCCAGGTTGTTCGCGCCCGCGTTGCGTATGGCTGTAACCAGAGCCTGCATTCCGACAGCCGTATAGGTGAGCGTCTTCTGGCAGTTGCAATCACTGGAGTAGCCCTTATCGTTGGTCATTGTGCAGCCAGACTTCCAGCACGCCCACGACCCCGGATGAGGCTCATTGGAAACTTCAAACATCACATTGGAGTAGTTCTTATAGATACCGGCGACCTGCGTCCAGAAGGTGACGCTATCCTGATCGGGCATCGCCCAGGGACCACCACCCTGACCTGACTGCCCACCAGCATCCGTCCATTGCAGGTCGATCAAGACATTCATATGGAGCGCGGTCACGCTGTCCACCACGCTCTTGACCAACGATTGATAATTCGCACTGCTGCACGGGAAACCGGGAGCACCTTTGAGCCAGAAGCCCTCGGACAGTGGGAGGCGCACGGTGTTTGCATACCAGTAAACCGCGTTTGCCCCATTGGTGCCAGACCCCATGTACGACAGGTGCTGCTGGTCAAAAAAGCCATCGCCACTGCAATTGTACTCCAGGCCATCACGCCCAATGCCGTGAATTAAATACTGGTTGCCATTCTTGTCCAATATCTTGTTGCCCTGCACAGTATAGGGGCCATTCGCGGTCGTACTGGAACGTGGGCCTGCCGCAGTTTTTGCCACCGCTGAGGTAGCGGCATGGGCGACATGCGTGATATTGGAGAACGGGACGAACTGTAACCCTGCCACTACTACAGCAAACAGCGCTACGAGACTCAATACGATACTTCTTCTTGTTGACGGCATAAAACAGCTTTCCTTTACAAAACGACACATACACAGCCCCACATTCTGATACACCCTGTCTATAAAACCATCTATTCATTGCAAAAAACGCGGTCGCCAGTGTATTCAGAATAGGCCGGGGCATACCGTTTTAGCTGGCTCGCTATGGTCAGTTTGCAGCCTTCCATAGCTTTTTTCTTCAGTATAAGAGAGGCGAAAAATTCGCCCGGCTGACACGATACACATTCCTCCATTACTTACTGATAATAAACGCATGTATGAGACCTTTACTCAGATGATTCAGCATCCTCTTGCTCAGGTACCCATAATAACTGCGATGTAGTGCTGTGTCTGGCCAGGCAGACAACTGATCCAATTCGCGCCGCACGAGCTGACGGCAGCGTTGACGGTGCCGGAGCCGCTATTATATGCCGCCAGGGCTTTGGCATAGTCGCCGCCAAATTCTTTCGCGTAAGAAGCCATGAGATGCGCCGCGGCCTGCAAGGCGGCGACGGGATCCCAGGGATTGATACCCAGACCAGCGGCGGTGGCCGGCATAAATTGCGCGATGCCCTCGGCACCTGATGGGGAGTGTGCGGCGGGATTAAAACCACTTTCCAGATTAATTTGCCGTGTAAAATACAGCGGCGAAATACCGGCGGCGCTGGCGTCCTGCTCCGCCATCGCCACGTACTGGCTTTTTGGCAGCGTCATAGCTACTGGCGCGTAGGTGGTTGTCTGTGGAACGCCAGCCGTGGCGGTTGCCGCGAGCTGCGCCTGCACCGACCAGTCCAACTGCTGCGATTGCACCCACGAACTGGCACGAGTAAACAGGTTAAACGTCCCCTGCCCCGTGTTGAGCGGCACGAACGAAACCAGCACCGTCCCAATCAGCAGCAGGAAGATCGACAGCACAATGCCATTGCGCGCATGTGGGCCAAGCGAACGCACCGGGACCGTTGCTCGCCCTCCCACGGCAGGCTCAGGCTTGCGCGCACCAGGAATGACGATGCCCGGCCTCTTGTAAGCCGAGGGCAGAGTTGACCGCAACGCTGTCGTGAGCGACGGCGCAGGCATATTCTTTGTAGAAACACCTGGTAAACCTGCTGTCCTCTGCTCAGCAACTATCCCTTGCGCTGGCGGTACCGGTGGCAATGGCGGCACTACCTGATCTCGCATATGTCCTATCTCGTTTCCAGTCTGACTGTGCTCGTGTATCCTGGTATCTTCCCCCTCTACCAGAGTACATCGAGGCACATCTATTTCGGGAACACGAACGCCCAAAAATAGGACATAAATACCATCCCTCCGCCTGCTTCTCAACCCCACCCATGCCAAATGGACGGTCGCTATGAATGCGACCGTCCAACCCAGGCAAACGTAGGAGCGCGATTGATTGCGCCCGATTCGCACAAACACCTCGACATCAGCTCACGACAACATGAAGCGAAAACGAGCGCTGCGAGACCTCTTCAGGCTCTCCCTGCTTCTCATAGACAAGATGAATAGTGGCCGAGCCGACCTGCCGTGCCTGAAATCGCCAGACGCGGCTGCCACCACTGGCCTGAAGCCGGATGCTCTGCTCAAAATACTCGTCGCGTAGCTCGCACACCGGCCAGCCATTCGCGGCAAAGCGCCAGTGAAAGTCCAACTGCGGGTCTTCGGGCAGCAACACCTCAAACTCCTGCCCAATCGTCAGGGTCGTCTCCTGCCCATCATAGCTTTCATCCATACGTAACAAACACCCTCACCTCCTGTCCTGCTATCTCTTCCTTCCTGGCACGTTTCAAACTGGCGAGCCGTTTCTCCCTTCAAGGGTAAACAGGCACAGATCAGTATCTTCCCTTTTGCTCAGCAGAATGGTAGTATTTTACCAATATCAATACTCAGCCGTGAAAGAGCAAAGCTATGAGCAACCATCTTCCTACTATCAATAATGATGAGCGGCGTGCGGATGTTGTGATTGTTGGGGCGGGACTGGCCGGGTTGAGCGCGGCACGGACGCTGGCGGCTGCCGGTCTCGATGTGCTGGTGCTTGAGGCTCGCGACCGGGTCGGCGGGCGCACCTATACACGATCTGCTCACGATGGCACGCTGCTTGACCTCGGCGGACAGTGGATCGGGCCGACCCAGCAGCGTATGGCTGCGCTCGCGCAAGAGTTCGGCCTGAACACATTCCCCACTTATGTCGAGGGACAGAACATCGAGTACCGCAACGGGCAGCGCACGCTCTACTCCGGTGCCGTTCCCACGCACGACCCGTTAGCGGCAATGGAGGCAGTGGAGGCCATGCTGGAACTCAATTTGATGGCAAACGAGGTGCCGCTTGACGCTCCCTGGACAGCAGCGCGAGCGGCGGAGTGGGACGCCCAGACCGTCGCGACCTGGATGGAGGCGAATATTCCTTCTATCAATACACGCGGCCTGCTCACCCTCGCCGTGCAGGCCGTCTTTTCAGCAGAGCCGCGAGACCTCTCCCTGCTGCACTTCCTCTTCTATGTCCACTCCGGCGGCAGCCTCAACGAACTGGTGAGCGTGACGCGAGGCGCTCAGGAAAGCCGCTTTTCCGGCGGCGCGCAGCTTGTCTCCACCAAACTGGCGGAAAGCCTGGATGGGCGGGTCATACTCAACGCGCCCGTGCATACGATCACGCAGGATGAGCAGAACGAACAGGGCGTGCGCGTGGATAGCGATTTGCTGACCGTCACGGCACGGCGCGCCATTATCGCCATTCCTCCCACCCTGGCTGGACGCCTGCGCTACCGGCCAAAGCTGCCCGCCCTGCGCGACCAGTTGACGCAGCGCGTGCCGATGGGGACCGTCATCAAGGTGCAATGCCTCTACGACCAGCCCTTCTGGCGCGCCGAAGGCTTATCGGGACAGGTGACAAGCGATGCGGGATTGGTACGCATCACCTTCGACAATTCACCCGAAAGCGGCTCTCCGGGCGTGCTGCTTGGCTTCATAGAGGGCGACGAGGGCCGCGTCTGGAGCAGTCGCGGCTTCGAGGAGCGCCGCGATGCCGTACTCGCGTGTTTGGCGCGCTATTTCGGCGAGCAGGCCGCGCAGCCCGTTGAATACGTCGAACAGAACTGGGCCGACGAAGAATATAGCCGGGGCTGCTACTCCGGATACATGCCGACGGGCGTGTGGACGATGTATGGCCCGGCCCTGCGCCAGCCCATCGGTCGC
>DASTKE010000179.1:0-3881 GCA_035716105.1 Ktedonobacteraceae bacterium
AGAAGAACGGTGCTCGCTCCTGCCAGTTCGCCAATGGTCAGGAAGAGGTAGGACAGGAACATGAGAGCAAGGACGAGCAGCATCGCTACGTTCGTCCTCAACGAGCCCAGGAACAGTATACCGGAGAAGATGGTCCAACACAGGAAGAAAAGACCGAGTGCTGGATCCAAGGTTGCGTTGGCCGTGAGAGCGTGTTCGATACCGAACGCCGGGAGGAATATAACCCCGAAAGCGGCCAGGAAACCTCCGTAAGAAGTGAAAATCGTAGCAGCCCAGGTGTTACCTTTCCTAAATTCCCACATGCCAGCGAGAATCTGGATGAGGCCACCGTAGAGAAGGGCGGTAGCTACCGCGAGACTGATACCTTTGCCAACGCCAGGGAGAATAAAGCCGGCGTAGACGCAGCCGAGGATGGCAGTTGTGAACGCGAACGCGCTCAAACCGACGGGAATGGGATCACCAACACCGACCGCAGCTTCTTCACGTTCGATGTCTGTTGTAAGTTGAGCCATTGAAGTTCCCACCTTTCATTTTGAAGATCAATGATGTATGCACCAGTCGCACCGTCGGCAAACATGATGTTTACCTGAGAGCGTCTGCTGAGATGAAACAGGCGTCGATGCCTGGTGGGAGGGAGTCACCCACAACACTGTGGATGGCTTCTGGCTCGTCCTGTTAGAGGTAAGGGCGATGGACCTATGCCTGATCACGTTCTCTGACCAGGCTTGTCAGTAGTAATTGGCAGCATCACTCCTTTCTTTCCGTATACCGCGTTGACGTGTTACCGGTAATCGGCATATATCTATTATATCGTATTAAGATACAATTTGCAAGTTAATAGCCACAAATTTAATTCTGCTCCGGGGATGGAGAGCCAATGAAAGCCGGTGTTGCGTTGAACCGCGCCATGTGCTACAATATCCTAGTGAATTAGTCGGATTAATCGGCAAGAGTGCCGGTAGAAGACGATAGATCACCGGTATCAGACGAAAAGACGAGAAGGGAGTAGACCATGATATTACAGGTATCTACAAGAGGCGAATATGGCGTGCGAATCATGGTCGATCTCGCTCGTCACTATGGAGAGCGCCCGCGCTCGCTGACGGATATTTCCCAGGCTGAGGCGCTGCCGCTGGCGTACCTCGAACAACTGGTGAAACTGCTGCGTGAGGCCGAGCCGCCGCTGGTCATGAGCACACGCGGCGCGCATGGCGGCTATCGCTTGAGTCGCCCACCCGAAGAGATTACGATGGGAGAGGTTGTGCGCGTGCTCGAAGGGCCGATCGCGCCCATGATATGCGCGACCGAAGGCGAGATGACCGAGTTGTGCGACTTTCTGAGTTCGTGCAGGATTCGCCATCTCTGGGCAAAGTTGCGCGATGTTGTCGCCCAGACGCTCGATAACATGACGCTGGCCGACCTGGCAAGTGAAACGCACCAGCACGAGCACAGCGGAGCCAACCAATTTATTGCGCTCTCAGATATTCATATTGTCAAGAACCAGGGGTTCTATCTACCTAAAGAAGGCGGGCCAGAATCGCAGGTTCGCCCACTCTCCTGAGGAGGATGATGTTTTAGTATGACAGCAGAACTCGTAATTAAAAACCTTCATGCCAATATTGAAGGCAAGCCAATTCTACGTGGTGTGGACCTGACCGTGCATCAGGGCGAAGTCCATGCATTGATGGGACCAAATGGCTCCGGCAAAAGCACTCTGGCAAACGTGATTATGGGCAACCCCAAATACGAAGTGACCGAGGGTGAAATCTGGTTCAAGGGCGAGAATATCCTGGAATATTCGCCGGATCGCCGGGCGCGGATGCGTCTCTTTCTGGCCTTCCAGTATCCCATGTCCATCCCTGGCGTCAGCGTGGCCAACTTCCTGCGCCGCTCACTGGAGGCCGTGCGCGAGGGCAACAAGGCGTTGGAAGAGGGCGAGAACCCGACCGGCAAGATGACGAAGCGCAAGACCATCCCACCCGGTGAGTTCCGCAAACTCTTGCAAGAGAAGATGCGCCTGCTCAAAGTCGACAACAGCTTCATCAACCGCTCCATCAACGATGGCTTCTCCGGCGGTGAGAAGAAACGCGCCGAGATTCTCCAGATGGCCCTGCTTGAACCGGAAATCGCCCTGATGGACGAGACCGACTCTGGCCTGGACATCGACGCGCTCAAGATCGTCTCCGAAAGCGTCAACGCGCTGCGCGGGCCAGAGCTGGGCATCCTGCTCATTACCCACTACCAGCGCATATTGGACTACATCACGCCCGACTTCGTGCATGTCATGTACGATGGCCGCATCGTCAAGTCCGGTGGCCCAGAACTGGCGCACGAACTCGAAAAGAAGGGCTACGAGTGGCTGAAGGGCGAGGTGGTCGCGAATGGCTAACGTTCTGGCAAACGGCCTCTCTCGCGGCGCGGTCGAGGAACTCTCGCGCCAGAAGGGCGAGCCGGAGTGGATGCTTCAGAGGCGTCTGCGAGCCTGGGAGATATACGAGAGCACGCCTACGCCACTGGGGCGGCGTGGCGACCTCGGCACTCTGCGGACCTTCT
Source organism: Ktedonobacteraceae bacterium (assembly GCA_035716105.1). Lineage (GTDB taxonomy): Bacteria > Chloroflexota > Ktedonobacteria > Ktedonobacterales > Ktedonobacteraceae > CADDYT01. The sequence continues at coordinate 2,554 of DASTKE010000179.1, forward strand.
CGAATTTCAAATTCCAGCAGCTCAGCCCGTACGCACCGATCAACGGCGATGCGCAGTTTTCAACTGTCATGCAGCAGTCGCAGCAGGAGGCGCTGGTTCACGAGCGCGCTGGCCTGATCGTGCAGCGCAACTCCTCGATTGTGCATGTCGAACTGGACGAGGAACTGAAGCAGCAGGGCGTGATCCTCACCAGCCTCGATGCCGCCGTGCGCGAGCATCCCGACCTGCTGCAAGAGTACTTCATGACGAAGTGCGTGCCGGTCGAAACCAGCAAGTACACGGCCATGAACGCCGCCTACTGGAGCGGCGGCATCTTCCTCTATGTACCACAGGGCGTGGAGATCGAGCGGCCCATCCTTGGCCAGGTCTGGATCGACCAGCCGGGAACAGCCATCTTCGGACATACGCTGGTGATCGCCGACGAACTGAGCAGTGTGCGCTACGTCGAGGAGTACAACTCGGACTTCGCAGGCGAAACGCCGTCGCTGTTCAACGGCGTGGTTGAGGTCTATACCCGCAGCGCCGCGCACGTCGAGTTCAGCAGTATGCAGGACTTCGGCATGAATGTCTGGAACATCACCAATCGCAATGCTGTGGAGGAAAACGACGGCAGCACAACGTGGGTGATGGCCGACCTCGGCAGCCGGGCCATGCTCTCCGACATCGGTTCCAGCCTGAGCGGGAACGGCAGCGCGGCGGAATTGGTGGGTGTCTTCTTCACCGACCATGACCAGCGCTACTCCATCAACTCGCTCGCCAACCACATCGGTCAATCGACCAATGCCGAGACGATGGTCAAGGGCGCGCTCTCTGGCCAGTCGCGAGTCGAGTTCGGCGGCATGATTCGCATCCAACCGAACGCGCAGTACACCGCCTCGTTCCTGTCTGATCACACGCTCTTGTTGAGCGATAAGTGCCGCGCCGAGTCGATTCCCGGACTGGAAATCGCGGCCAACGAGGTGAGCGCCAGTCACGGTGCCACCACCGGCAAAATCGACGAAGAGCAACTCTTCTATCTGATGGTGCGTGGCATTCCGCAGGAAGAGGCCGAGCGCATCATCGTGCAAGGCTTCTTCGAGCCTGTATTGCAGCGCATTCCACTGGAAAACCTGCGTGTGCGCCTGCGCCGCAGTATTGTACGCCGTATGAGCGGTGCCTACGAGACCGAGGCCGACACCTGGGTCGATGCCCAGGAGCGCTGGGAAATCGAAGGCGTCGACGAAGTCGCCGTTCACCTCGACGACCACCCAGCCGAGGACGAGATTCAGTTGACCGAATATTAATATTGTGTGGTGGGTGCTGTATGGTCGAACCGCCTCCGGCGGTTC
>DASTKE010000180.1:0-4247 GCA_035716105.1 Ktedonobacteraceae bacterium
GAGATCGAGGGAGTGAAGCGGGACAGTATATATATTGAGGGACAGTACAGAGACGAGTATTACATGGCAAAATTGCTCGTATAACCTGTTGCATCTTCACTGTTCTCACCAAACTGAAATCATGGTAGGGGCGATCCCTTGCGCCTTGATCTCTCCCCGATTGCTAGTATGATCTGTTGCATCTCTACAAATACGTTGCCTCAACAATGCTGGTTCGTTATAATGGGGGGAGCATCGAAGAGAAATATGAAAAAGGATATATTGTGTAGGTATGGAACAAGCGCCCGAAATTGTAGTGGACGAGCAGATAGACGCTGAGCAGGGCGTCCCTGACGAAAACGAGCCTGTTCAAGAGAATGTATCGCTACCCGTACTTGATTTACCGGTATTGCCTATCCGCAATACCGTGCTGTTTCCAAATGTGGTCGTGCCGTTGATGGTTGGACGCGACTCGTCGCTGAAGGCCATCGATGAGGCGATGAGCAAGAAGCGCAGTGTCTTTCTGGTGACGCAGCTCCACGAGGATATCGAGGAACCCGGCGCGGACGATCTCCATTTCATCGGTGTCGAGGGCTTGATTGAGCGGATGCTCAAGATGCCTGATGGCACTATCAGTATGCTGGTGCGGGGACAGCAGCGCTTGCGCCGTGTCGAATATACGCAGCACACACCCTTTCTACGCGCACGTGTGCAAGCGATGCAGGAAGAGGCGAAGCCGACGCTCGCGCTGGAAGCGCTGTCGCGAGCGGTGCTGGCCCTCTTCGAGAAATGCATCAAGCTGAGTCACAGCCTACCCGAAGAAGCCTTTATCAGCGCCTTGAATATCGACGAACCCGGCAGACTCGCCGATTTTATCGCCTCTACGCTCGAAGGCCCGGTACCCACGCGCCAGGATATTCTGGAAACCCTGAACGTCGAGGAGCGACTGCAAAAGGTCAGCATCCTGCTCTCTAAAGAACTCAATATCCTCGAAATAGAGAATCGCATTCATAGCCAGGTGCAGCTTGAGGTCGATAAGACGCAGCGCGAATATTTCTTGCGCGAGCAACTGAAGGCCATCCAGCGCGAGTTGAGCGAGAGCGACCCTTCTATGCGCGAAAACGATGAACTGCGCGAGAAGATCGAGACCTGCGGTATGCCGGACGAGGTGAAGGCACGGGCGATCAAGGAGTTGGAACGCCTGAGCACGCTGCCCTCAATAGCGCCCGATAGCGGTGTGCTGCGCAACTACCTGGACTGGCTTGTCAGCCTGCCCTGGAACACCTCGACCATCGACCGGCTGGACGTGCGGGAAGCGGCCACTATCCTCGAAGCAAATCACTATGGCTTGCCAAAGGTCAAAGAGCGCGTTCTTGAATATATCGCCGTGCGCAAACTTTCTACCACCATGCGCAGCCCCATCCTCTGCTTTGTGGGACCGCCGGGAGTGGGTAAGACCTCGCTGGGCCGCTCCATCGCACAGGCGCTGAATCGGAAGTTCGTACGCCTCTCGCTGGGCGGCGTGCATGACGAGGCAGAAATTCGCGGCCACCGCCGCACGTATGTGGGAGCGCTGCCGGGTCGCATTGTGCAAACTATGAAGACGGCAGGCACCACCAACCCGCTGTTCGTGCTGGACGAAATCGACAAGATCGGCGCGGACTTCCGGGGCGATCCATCCGCCGCGCTGCTGGAGGTGCTCGATCCTGAACAGAATCACGCCTTCTCCGACCACTACCTGGAAGTCCCCTACAATCTTTCGCAGGTAATCTTCCTGACAACGGCCAACGTCCTGCACACGATTCCAGCGGCGCTGCGCGACCGTCTGGAAGTCATCGAACTCCCCGGCTATACCGAGGAGGAGAAGCTGCATATTGCGCGCCAGTTCCTCATTCCCCGGCAGATGGAGGAACACGGCCTCAAGCCGTCGCGGCTGGAAATCTCCGACGAGGCGGTAGCGCGCATCATCCGTGAATACACTTTCGAGGCCGGTGTGCGCAACCTGGAACGCGAAATCGCCACCGTCATGCGCAAGGTAGCGCGCAAAGTCGCCGAGGGGAGGCGCAGCAAAACAAAGGTCACGGCAGAGAAGATACCCGACTATCTTGGTCCGCAGAAGCACTTCGCGAATCAGGCCGAGGAAGAGGACGAGGTGGGCGTGGCAACCGGCGTGGCCTGGACTAGCGCGGGTGGCGACCTGACCACCGTCGAGGCGACGATCATGGAGGGTCGCGGCAATCTGACGCTTACCGGGCAGTTGGGAGATGTGATGAAAGAGTCGGCCCATGCCGCGCTCTCCTACGCCCGTTCTCGCGCGGGACAATTTGGGCTTGAGAACCGTTTTTATGAGAAATATGATATTCACCTGCACCTACCGGCAGGCTCCATTCCAAAGGATGGCCCTTCCGCCGGCATCACGATGGCAACGGCTCTGATCTCGGCCCTCTCGAAGCGGGCAACCCGGCGCGATGTCGCCATGACCGGCGAGATCACCCTTCGAGGTCGTATATTGCCTATCGGTGGCCTCAAAGAGAAGGTGCTGGCCGCGCACCGGGCAGGCATCAAGACGTTTATATTACCGAAGCGCAATATGCAAGACCTGGAAGATGTGCCGCGTGAGATCGTGCGCGCCCTCACCTTCGTCCCGGTCGAACGCATGGACGATGTAATCAACGTCGCCCTGCACGCCCTGCCGCATTCCAGCGCCGACGAGATGGCCCAGGCCAGCGAGGGTAGGCAGATGGAGCGCCGACCGCGTAAGACGGGAGCCAGTCTTCACGCGACCAACGGCAACCAACCGCGCATCCCGGCAAGATAAGGCATTAATCGTATATACTGATAGATGAAGTGGTGTTGTGTTGTAGGAAGTTGGCAGGCCACCCGCAAGTTCGAGCGGGCAGCGCATGGAGAACCCGGCGCATGGTGTTGTGTTGTAGGAAGTTGGCAGGCCACCCGCAAGGGGATGGCCCTACTAGACGCCAGTCACGCAGCTTTGCAAGCAACCTCGCCTATAGTAGGGCCATCCCCTTGCGGGTGGCCTGGAGGGTTCCTATCAAAAAGGAGTGAGATATGGCTTTCTGCGGTCAATGTGGCCTTCAGTTACCACCCCGTGCCAGCAACTGTCCTCGTTGCGGCGCTGCGATAGAAACGATTGCTCCGATGGACGAATCCCATCCGAACGATCCAACGATAGCGATGCTGCCAACGCTCGACGCATCTCCGGCATCGCCAACCCTTCCGGCGCAGTGGCCAGCATCCAATCCGCCAACACCATTGCCCGCCGATACCAACCCCGGTGCGTCGCAGATGGCGAGCGGGCCAACCTACCAGGCCAACACGCCACTGCCACCTGTAACTCCACAGCCAGCAGTCAATCCATCTCACCCCGGCTACCCCGGTTATCCCGGCTATCCTGATTATTCCGCTCAAGCTGGCTACCCTCCCGTTAGCGGAGCCAATTATCAGACACAGGGGCCAAACACCGCACCTCCGAGCTACACAACGCAGCCGGATCAATCATCCCCCGGCTTCATGTCGCCCGGCGGCGCGGTCTACCAGCCCATTCCAGACTCATTTGGAGCCAGGAACCAGGCTCCGCGACGGCGCGGCAACGGTGGTTTGATCGCCCTGCTTGTGCTGCTTATCGTCCTTCTTGTCGGCGTATCTGGTTTCTTCGTGCTCAAATACCAGGGCATCCTGTTCAACAACGGAACCGGCACGGGAAATGGAACTGGCACGAATACAGGAACCGGTACAGGAACTGGCACACAAACAGCGCCTACCCCTTCACCGACACCTTCGCCTTCGCCTTCGCCTGTCCCGCTAACACAGCAGGCGCAAACGCTCGTCCAGAACTACTATAACGACATCAACAGCAAGGACTATCAAGCCTCCTACAACCTGCTGGGCAGCCAGATGCAAAGCCAGCAGCCGTACCAGCAATACCAGAACGGCTTCGCCGATACGCAACAGGATGTCATCAGCTTTAATAACAGCACGCAGCAGTCCGACGGCACGGTCAGACTGGATGTCACGCTTCAGGCCACCCACACCGACGGCACCCAGACCACTTACCAGGGCTACTACATCGTCGGCCCTGAAAACAACTCCCTCAAAATACTGAGCGGACACTTTACACAAACAAGCTAGACAACTCGCTGAATAGGGCGTAGTACTCCGTCAAACTTGAATCGACGGGGAAGTCGTAGGGGCGACGCCTTGTGCTCGCCCGTGAAAGCTGACCTTTGTCGGCTGCGGGCGAGCACAAG
>DASTKE010000181.1:0-12364 GCA_035716105.1 Ktedonobacteraceae bacterium
TTGATAATATGATTGTCGTTCTGTATAAGTATGTTCCTTGTCTCTTTGACATATCAACCAACTTAAGCATAGCTGATTTGCAAGGAGAAAGCAATCAGCGAAAGCCCTCAAATCCAACCGAAGTGGGGGAAAGTCTCACGGTTTTTGAAGGATGATGACCGTCGCTTGCTTTAAAGAAAGTTTACATAATTCTATCTAAGTAGGAATGCTGGTGTATTTTCTGTTTATTTAGTGCATAGTTTGATTGGTTAGTTGCTGTGTGACTTACTTCTCATTTCTTGTGTTGAAGCGGCTATAGTAGGATCACTCCATAAACAGTAATATTGATATATGTGTTTCTTGTTTTAATGTTGTGTGAGATGACTTCTGTGATCCAGAGGAGAAAACCATGATAGTGCTCTTCAAGTTCCTGTATCGCAACCTCAAAGGGTATCGCCTGCTTGTGATGCTGGCTATTATCATCACGGTCACGCAGGTGTTCGTGCAGATTGGCATGACCTTCCCCTTAAAATTTATTCCGAGCAAAGTGCAAAATCCTGGAAACGATCCATCTTGCACGTTCCCTTTCCTGAACCCCATTCTTGATAAATTTGATATCCCTCAGATCGCTCCTGAGCTCCAGCCCCTGGCTCCCGGTCAACCGCCGCAGCCACCGGAGTTAACGCAGTGTCCCGTCTCACCGGGCGATCCGAATCCGGTCTTGATTACAAGCCATCATACGGTCAACGGGGTGATTGTCTTCTCGATTGTGATGCTGCTCGTCTTTGGCGCACTCAACGCTGGACTGATCTATCTTGATCTCTTCCTGGCGAATCGTATCGCGCAAAATCTCACTGCCAGGTTGCGTAATCGACTCTTCGATCATCTCCAACGCCTCTCGCTTGATTGGCATGGCAAACAGAAGAAAGGCGACCTGGTTAACCGGATTACGGGCAATATCTCCGACATCGAAAAGCTGGTCACAGACGGGCTGGTCGATCTGCTGGCGGGTGTGCTGACACTCGTCGGCGTTATCACGGTCATGCTCTTGCTCAGTCCGACCTATACACTGATCTCTATGGCCATCATCCCGGCCATGTTCGTGATGACATTGACCTATACACGGGGCATTAAAGCGGCAACGAAGCAAGCGACTAAGGCCACGGGCCAGGTCTCGGATGTGGCGACCGAGGATATCAACGCACTGACGGTCATCAAAGTCTTTACCCGCGAGGAAAAAGAATCTCTACGCTTCGGGAGCTATGTTGATGTCACTCGCCGGGCAGGTCTGAGAGCTGGCAGTTTGCAGGCGCAGTTTACACCACTGGTGGGCTTTCTCGTCGCCATCGGCCTCGCTGCTGTTATAGGCGTAGGTGGCTATGTCGCCGCTGGCAACACCTTTAACCTCGGCCTCTTTACGGTGCAGCCCCTCAGCGTTGATATCGGGCTGCTGGTGCTGTTCATGACTTTCCTGAATCTGCTCTACCAACCCATGCGCGACCTCTCAAAACTGACCACGCTGGCCGGCTCGGCGGCATCGGGTGCGGAACGCATTCAAGAAGTACTTGACCAGGCACCCGAAGTTCTGGAGAGCCAGACACCTTATACGGGTCCAACCAGGTTGCGCGGCGACCTTTCTTTCGAGAATGTCGTCTTCGGCTACGTACCCGAACGGCCCGTGCTCAAAGGCATCAATTTGCAACTGCCCATCGGCAGTAAAGTCGCGCTGGTAGGTCTCTCAGGCGGTGGTAAAACAACCCTGGTCAAATTGATCCCGCGCTTCTACGAGGTTTCCCAGGGCGCTATTCGCATTGACGGTGTGGATAACCGCATGTATCCCCTGGCGGTTCTGCGCCAGAACGTCAGCATGGTGCTGCAGGACTCGGTGCTTTTTGAGGGGACAATCGCTGACAATATCTCCATCGGCAGGCCGGGAGCAACTCCCCAGGAGGTCATGGAGGCGGCGCGCAAAGCCAATATACACGATGTGATTGTCAATGAACTGGGTGGCTACCAACGGCTGGTGCGCGAGCAGGGCAAAGACCTCTCAGGTGGGCAGCGCCAGCGCGTTGCTATCGCTCGTGCGATCCTGCGCGACGCGCCGATTCTGATCCTCGATGAGCCTACAGCGGCTCTCGATGTTGAGGCCGAGGCCGAAGTGATGCGTGCGCTCGATCAACTGGTTATTGGACGCACAGTGATTATGATCTCTCATCGCCTGAGTACACTGGGCAATGTTGATGAAATTATCGTGCTCAAAGAAGGGCAAATAGCCGAACGCGGAAGCTACGCGGCATTGAAAAAGCGGGGTGGTGTCTTCGCTACGCTGCTGGCGGAACAGAATCGCTATAACCTGGAGAAGGCTGGCGACAAATCGATGCTACGCTCGGCCTTCGTGCCGCTGCTGGACGTGCCGGAACAGCGTCCATTCCAGCCGCCCCTCCCGGTGCCTGTTTTCCCTCCCCAGCCGGTGATTCCGGTAGCACAGAGCGGGCCTTCATTGTCGATTCCAGCAGATAGAATGTCGGAGCTACCGGCGGAACAGACCATTTCTGTGAACAGCCTGCGGGAGAGCGTTGGGAGAATGCAGGTACAGCCAGGGCCACGCACAGCAGCTGTGAAGGTGGCACCGCCGAGGGCGCGGGTCGTGATTGAACTGGATGGCAAGGTGGTTGGAGAGCGCATCCTGGACAAGCCGTTGTTGAGTGTTGGCCGTCTTTCTGGAAACGATGTGCAGGTTCCCTCGCAGCGTGTCTCGCGCAAACATGCGAAAATATACGAGGAGAACGGCGCGTGGGTGATCGAAGACGCCGAGAGCCTGAACGGGTTGGTCTACCAGGGACAGCGTATCGATAGGTTGGTGCTCAAGAATGGAGACCGCGTCCATGTTGCGCCGATGGCAGCGCTACAGTACCAGACGGCCTTTTAGGGTGTCCGTGGAAAGGAAAATACCATGTCAATATACATGCCACCCGCGCCACAAAAACCGGCCTCGATCTCGACAGCGCCACAAAAGCGGAGTCTCGGCGGGCGCGTCCTCACCTGGAGCTTCGGCATCGTCAGCTTTACCCTGCTGGGGTATCTGATTCTGGTGGTTGCCCACCAGTTGCTCGTACCCCCTCCGGCTCAGCGGCTGCTGATCGTCCAGGATATTCCGCTTCCCAATGGCCTGGCGAAGAACGCGCAGCAGGCGACCTCGCTGGCACCGGGCATCGAACTCCAGTTCGATGGCTTCGACTTCCAGGCGTATGATGCCGCCACGCACCGTCTCTTTATCGCGCATACCGGGCCAAATCCCGATGACATGACGCTGAACCGCATCCCGTTCGATCCTAAGTATGATGGCAATATCGTGGTCTTCGATACCGCGCAGGATAAGGTGATCGCACGTATACCTGTCCCGCAGGTAGCAGGAATTGTCGACGCGACCGATCTGCACAAGATCTTCGCGGCAGATGCAGAGGATAACATCGTCTACGATATCAATGTGAATACTTTGCAGGTCGAAGGGCAGATCCAGTTGCCCGACAACGATTCCCCCGACGCCATTGGCTATGATCCCGTCGACCACCGCCTCTTCGTCTCCGATACGGGCGCTCCTGTGGATCCGCTCAAGTCGGGAAACGTTGACCGCAAAAATCAGAACGTGGCAGTCATTGATGCAGTGCATGATAAACTGCTCGGTCTGGTGAATCTGGGCTTTCTGCCTCTCTTGCCAGGCGAGAAGGCTCCAGTGACCCAGCCAGGAAACGTTCCGACCTACGGCCATGATGTGGGGCATAATGATTATGATCTGGGCTTTGACTACGTCACCTCCCAGGTTTTGCCCAATGCCGATAATCCCAATGCCTATATCCTGCCGCCTCCCCATACAGCAGAGTTCGTCGCCATTAACGCCGTGACTTTGAAAATCGAGAAGCGTATCGTGCTGCCGGCCTATTGCAGCACTCCTCACGGGATGACCATTGACACCGAGCAGCACGTCGCCTTCGTGGCCTGTACAGACTTTGATCCGCAGGTCGGGCTGTTTGAGAATCTGTTACGTGTTGATCTGCGCACGATGACGGTTATTCCTGCCGATCCGCATACAATGCGCCTGGGAGGTGGCCCGGACCTTGTGCGTATCGACCACGCCCTGCACTTGCTGTTCGTCGCTGGCTCCGGGGGCATCACCATCTTTGACGAGAAAGCGGGTGAGTTCCACCGCCTGAGCCTCACGGTGATTGGCAAAGAGACGCACACGATCGCGATCAACGAGCAGACACAGGAGATGTACTTCCCGATATTCGCCGGTGGCATCCCTGTCTTGCGCATTACCCGCTATAACCCGCATGGAGCGTAGTCAGTATATCCTGTGATGCGTCCGTGAGAGTTGGGAAATATCCTGTGATGCAGTTGTGATACCATGAGCGTAATCTGTTTCCATGAACATGTGAACAATGGTGAGATACTTGACGAGCTTGGGGCAGAGGGAGCGGGCGTTCTTTCTGGTTGCCTTCGCTCGTGAAGAGAAGCCTCTTGGTGGAAACAAGGAAGTGCTCTATGATTGTCAGCGAAGTGATGACGACGAAACTGGTGACGGTCAGACCCGATGATACGCTGGGTCATGCCGCCAACCTCTTGCGGCAATACCAGTTTCATCATTTGCCCGTTGTACGGACGGTGCCAGTACCTGGAACAGTAAAAACAAAACCGCCGGTACTTCTGCTGGAGGGCTTATTGACCTCGCAGGATATTGACCTGGCCGTCGCGCTCAATGAGCAGGATGCCTCTTCCTCTGACCCGCATCGCTCGTGGCAGGAGCGGCGGGTCAGAGACGTGATGCATCCAGCCAGCATTCGTGTAACCTCAACGACCAGTATCGCCGCTGCCGCTCAAATGCTTGTCGAACGGGGCCTCAATTGTCTTCCCGTTGTCGAATACGATGATGCCGAACAGCACGAGCCAGGCACTGAACAGGAGGTGCGAGCGCTTCTGGTGGGATTGCTGACGCGCAGCGACCTGCTCATCGCTCTGGCTCGTGCGACCGGGGCGTATGAGCCAGGAATGCAACTCAGCCTTCCCTTGCAACAGGACGATCTGACTCCTCTCATCCGGCTGCTTCAGTTGGCGATGGAACTGCACATTCCCGTGCGCAGTCTTATCGCTGCGCCTTTGACGACCAGCGCGCCTCGTGCAGTTACACTGCGCCTGGGTACGATTCACCCCGCTCACCTGTTGCTGCGTTTGCAGCAGGAACAGATTCCGTATGCATTCGTCGATCAGGCAGTCGGAGGTGAAACACATGTCTGACATTTCTCTGCAACACCGTGCGCGCCTGCTCTTCGACTCCGCCGAACTGGCCTATAGCTTTGGCCCGGAACATCCCTTCCAGTCCGATCGCCTGGTTGCCTTGATCGACCTGCTTGAAAGCAGCGGCCTGTGGAACCGGCAGAGCCAGCAGGCACCGCTCCCCCTGCGGCCTGCAACGGAAGAAGAATTGCGCCTGATTCATAGCCACGATTACATTGCTGCGGTTCAGCAACTCAGCACCCCCCAGGAAGACCTGCTGAGTAAGCAGGAGCGCCAGGAATGGACGCGGCTGGCTACGGCCTATGGCTTTAACGAAAGCGATACGCCAGCGTTTCCCAATATGCACGAGGCGGCTTCCTTGGTCGCGGGGGGGACGCTGGTGGCCTTGAGTGCCGTGATGGGTTTGCCGGAGGGGGGAACATTCCAATCAGAAAACGAGCGCCCCCTGCATGTCTTTCATCCCGCGGGCGGGCTGCATCATGCCTGGCCCGAACGCGCCTCTGGTTTCTGTATCTACAATGATATTGCCGTTGCCATCGCCCATGTTTTGCAGGCCAGCGAAGCGAAGGTGCTCTACCTGGATTTTGACGCCCATCATGGCGATGGCGTGCAACGGGCCTTTTACGATGATCCACGGGTGATGAACGTCTCACTCCACGAAACTGGGCGCTATCTCTTCCCTGGAACCGGCGAGGTGCTTGAATTGGGCCAGGGATTAGGGCGAGGCTTTTCGGTTAATGTCCCTCTGGAACCCTTCACGCAGGATGCCTCCTCTAGCGAGGTGATGAATGCCTTGCTTCCCGCACTGGTGGCCTCCTTTGCCCCCGATGTCATTGTCAGCCTACATGGCTGCGATACCCATAGCTGGGATCCATTGACGCATCTGGAGTTGACGATGCGGGGCATACGGGAACAGATGAACCTTGCGCACCAGCTTGCCCATACCTACTGTCAGGGACGCTGGGTCGCTCTTGGAGGTGGTGGTTATGATCGCTATCGTGTTGTTCCTCGAGCCTGGAGCATGTTATGGGCAGAGATGTCGGAGCAGGCATTGCCGTCTCAGCTCCCTGATGAGTGGATTGCTCGCTGGCAACCTCGCTGGCTCTCCACCGAGGCGGAGGAGGAAGCGGAGCAGCGCGTGATGGGCAAACGTTTTGCGCAGAGCGCTTTCCCCACGACGTTTGGGGATCGAGCGGAAGATTTTCCCGCGCAGCCGCGAGAGGCGCAGATTCGCCAGACCAACCGGCGGACAGTCACGCTGGTACGCCAGCTCCTGTTGCCTCCTCTGGTCAGGCACGTGTTTCCTGCGCCCGGGCAACAGCAGCACTCTCCCCTGGAGGGCATCGCTGAGCAGTTTCACCTGCGCAATCGCACTACTCCTTCGCGGACAAAGACGCTGGAAACCCCGAAGGGAACGATCTTCTTACGCGATGCTTGCCCTCCATCGCTCATTGAACGATTGAACGTCGAGGATGGTATGCATGCCTTTGCTCGCGTCCCGGAGCGGGAGCAGCAACTGCTCGTGAGTATTGCCAGAAGCCCCGATTGCGAACTGACAATCGCCCATACTCCGCAGGGAGACATCATCGGTCAAGTGACCTTGACCCCCGGAGATGAATGGTTTGATGGGCTGGAACATGCGTATGAGATCACGATTGAGGTCAGTACTCACTGGCGCGGCATGGGGCTGGCGCAGCAGGTGTTGGCGTTTGCCCTGGAACTGGATACGCTGGAAGAGAGCATTCTCTTTGCGATGGGGTTATCATGGCACTGGGACATCGAAGGACTCAAAACTACTCCCTATCGCTATCGCCAGATGCTGGCACATCTTTTTGCCTCGCAGGGTTTTGCCGAGTATCCAACGATGGAGCCGAATATCCGCATGGAGCCTGCCAACATTCTGCTCGCTCGTATTGGCAGCCGGGTTCCCCAGCAGGAGAAGGAGCGCTTCCTCAGTCGTTTGCATCGTCCATCGTCTGGCAACCTCTTTTAACGGGGTAAGTGGTCAATATAGCAGCTTTATAGAGCGGGAAGTGTTAGGAGAATAACTCTAGCTGTATAGCTGGCTTATGACCGTCTAAAAGAATGTAGGGGGCGGCCTGTTCAGGGGCGCGGATATGGAGTTGACGCAGGTGGGAGAGGTCGGTGAGACGACCAAGGCGGCGCGCTCGCAAAATGGCATCGGCACCTACTGGGCCGATACCGGGTACACGTAACAATTGTTTCCGGCTGGCCTTCATAATATCAACGGGAGCCTCGCGCAAATATCGCTCGGCCCAGGCACGCTTCGGATCAAGGGCAAGCTCCATATTCCCGTCGTGTAAAAAAGGCAAATCTTCCACTTGCCAGCCGTAGTCGCGCAGCAAGAAGCTGGCCTGATAGAGGCGATGCTCGCGGAGAGGAGCAGTAGCAGGCAAATTTTCAAAGGGAGTTTGGATAACCGGGCTGAAGCCAGAATAATAGGCGCGTGTCAATCCATATTGACGATAGAGACGGCTGCTGAGTGCGAGTAATTCCCGGTCAGTATCGCCCACTGCTCCTACCACGAATTGTGTGACGGTACCGGCCAACTTTTCATAGGGGTGAGTGCGCCGTATCTGTTCAGCCAGTTGCAGCATTCTCAGGAGTTCATGCTGAAAATCTTTCTTTGGTGCCAGCGCGTCTAAGCGTTCCTGTGTCGGACCTTCCAGGTTCACCGAAACACGATCCGCCAGTTGCATCAGGCGATAGAGTTGTTCGTATTCTATTCCAGGCATCACTTTGAGGTGTAGATAACCCTGGTAGTGATAGCGGTTACGCGCAATTTCAGCCGTGTCAATAATCTTGTCCTGGGTCGTCACGCTCCCTTTGATGATACCCGATGAGAGAAACATCCCCTCCACTTTGCCAGTCTGATGCAGAGTGTCCAGCCCGCTTGCCAGCTCGTCTGGTGTGAATGTGAGACGCTTCATTTGACTGCGTCCGGCGCGAAATGGGCAGTAGTAGCAGTTCATCTGGCACGCAGTTGTCACCATCGCCTTGAGAATTTTCCGCTTCCCTGTCGGGGTTGATACGTGTGTAATACACTCGTCAAGACTGTGTGACTGGAATGGTACGCGGCGACGCTCCTGTTGCGGTTGGTCGCCAACAGGCTCAAACGCCGCTGCATCCCCCATCTGGGCGAGTTTTGTCATGGTGTCAGGAAGCGTCTGTATTAACATATATATAATATACTGAACTTGTGTTCTACCTGTCAATAGGCTCATGACGGCCAAATGGTATGCACTGATGAGATCATTGAAGCATCTCGAAATGTTTGAGAAAGGCCACGCGGGTACCTTCTCCTGCATAGATGGGTTCATGAGGACGCTCGTGCGATGACTCTCTCCTCGCCGCATTACCTCGCTTGCTGCTACAATCTATAGTGATGGTTGTACATGAGACCAATGAGCATCTTGAATACTGGAGCAGCAAGCGTGGAACCCTTGAAACCGAATATCCTGATTCTCACCTCGCATACGGGGGGTGGGCATGTAAATCAGGCGCAATCGCTCAAAGAGCGGCTAAGCGCCTGGTATAATGTAGAAATTGTCGACCCGCACCCGCCCTTTATTCATCGCCACTACTCGCTGCTCAGCCGGCGTGGCCTGCGAGTCTGGGATTGGGAATATACCTTTTTTGATGGGAAGAAACGCGGACTCGTCTTTCATAAAGCTATTACCCTGCTCTCCTGGAAACGCTTACTCTCGGCTATTGAGCGGGTACAGCCCCAGTTGATAATCTCCCTCCATTCGCTCATCTCCTACGAGGTTGCGCGAGCGGTCGCCTGTAGCGGGCAACCCATTCCGCTCGTTTTTCACTTCACCGATCTGGGGTTGACGCATACAACGTGGTTTACTGAGAAAAATGCCAGCGCATATCTCGCCCCAACACGCGAAATCTACGCCCAGGCGCTTGCCAATGGCATCGACGCGAACCGGCTGTATATTACCGGGCGACCCGTGCGGCGGCAATTCTTATTAGAGGAAGACTGTACGAGCAGGGCTGAAACACTCGCCTCACTTGGGTTGGAGCCTGACGTGTTCACTGTTTTCCTGCAAGGCGGCGCGGAGGGTGCTGCCGGAATTCAGAGAACCATCGAAAGTCTCTTCGCTTCAGGAGTGTCCGTACAGGTTATCCTGGCGATTGGCAAAAATATGCGGCTGGCGGCGCACTTTGCCGGCATGGCACACGTTGGCATTCTACCGTTTACAGACACCATCGCCCCCTATATGGCCGCTGCCGACGTGATCGCGGGGAAGGCGGGCGCGAGCTTCCTGACCGAAGCCTTCATGTTGGAGAAACCATTTCTGGTGACAGCCTTCATTCCCGGTCAGGAAGCTCCAAACCTCACCTTCCTCGAACGACATAATCTTGGTTGGGTCTGCCTGGACCCGGCATCTCAGCGACAATTGATGGTGCATATCATAAGCAATCCCGCAGTCCTGGCAGAAAAACTCGCCAGCGTGCGAGCATATAAAGCCTGGAACATCGCCGCCAACGCCAATCTCCTGCCAGTGATCGCGCGATTACTCGCCGAACCTATTCCTTCCAGGGAGGAGAAGACTGCTTTTCAGTAGCAGGCACTTCGTTCGTTGCATTGCGCCAGTTGACGGTGGGCCTGATGAGATTCCAGTCAATCTGGTCAGAGTACGTGATGGCGAGCTGGATCAGCGAGTCCAATACAGTCTCGGCCAGCAGGTGTGGCTCAAGGCCGAGGTCGAGCAATCGCGTGTGGGCGGCGTTGTAGTAGTGGTGCTCGGCCTCAACACGGGGATTCGGCAGGTGCTGTATCTCCGTTTTCAGCCCCGACGCTTTGCTTTGCTCCACCACCATCTCGGCCAGTTCCATCAGCGAGAACTGTTCGGTGATCTGGTTAAACACCCGGTACTCGCCCTGTGCCGGGGGAGACATGATCGCCAGTTCGATGCAGCGGATGGTGTCCCGCAGATTCAGGTAGCCGCGTGTTTGCGTGCCTGAACCATAGACGGTCAGAGGAAACCCGACAGCAGCCTGGACACAAAAACGATTCAGCGCGGTGCCATAAATCTGATCATAATCAAAGCGCGTTGCCAGCCGGGGATCGCGTATAGTCTCATCGGTCTCAACACCATAGACAATGCCCTGATTCAGATCGGTGGAGCGCAACCCCCAGATTTTACAGCAGAACATGATGTTGTGGCTATCGTGAACTTTGCTAAGATGGTAGATAGAGCTGGGTTGCTTCGGATACGGCAGCACATCGGTGCGGCCCTTGTGCGTGATCTCGATGAAACCCTCTTCGATATCGATGTTGGGTGTTCCATATTCGCCCATTGTTCCCAGTTTGACAAGATGACTCTCTGGCGCAAACTCTTTCATGGCATATAGAACATTAAGCGTGCCAATGACGTTATTGGTTTGTGTAAAAACGGCGTGCCGACGGTCGATCATGGAATAGGGGGCCGAACGCTGTTCGGCGAAGTGAACAATCGCCTCGGGTTGGAACTCTTTGAAGACTGAAGCCAGCGCTTCATAGTCCATCGCGTCGCCGATACGCAGGTGGATTTGTCGTCCGGTCACTTCTTTCCATGCCGCCACACGTTCATGTAGCGTACTGATGGGAACCAGGCTATTGAAGCCCTGTTCGAGGTCGAAGTACCTGCGCATGAGGTTATCAAAGACCATGACTTCATGTCCCCGGCTAGAAAGGTACATCGCTTGCGGCCAACCCAGGTAGCCGTCGCCGCCTAAAATGAGAATACGCATGTGTCCTCCATAAAATTGTTTGCGCCATTGACAGGCGTGAAGCGGATTGCCTCCTCTTCCCCATTCTGTCAAGCCAGGATGATCGACGAGCCGTACAGCATGGAGCTTTATGTTCACTGCCCTCTTGCTACACAAGTTATTGCGCATATCCAAAGAGCTAGAACGGCCCTTATCTGTGGAATATACGTTTTAGAACGCCGTTTGGTAGCGCGAGTATGACCGACTACGTGTTATTTCCTACTTACCAGCAAACAGAGCCGTTTCTTGTGTCAGAGAATGATCTGATCAGATTACTCCACCGTATACTCATCGCATGATGATTCAAGGCTTTATCAGAGGAGGATTGTATGTCTAGCCATCGCGAAGCGCCCAGTATCAGCAATCTATCGGCTTTTGCGGGTGTACCTACGTTAGCTTCTTTGCAACTGGGAGGGATGCTTGCCGTTGATGCCCTCAAGCAGCTCGATACTCCTCCCGCTGAGGAGTTACATGTCAATCTCAATATTACTGATTTCTATGTTTTTCAGAAGCCCGGTGACGCGCACAAAACCATCTTGATTATGAACGTCAATCCCATGCCGCCGAAGCTCTCTGACTCCTTCGATCCTGGCTCCGTCTATGAATTCAGGATTGATACCAATGGCGATGCAGTGGCGGATATCGCCTTTCGGGTGGTGTTCTCCGCCTATAGCAACGGCCAGCAAAGCGCAACGGTCCGGCGAGCGACGAGCCAGCAGGTTGCCAGCAATGACGACAGTGGCGAGGTCATTCTTGAACATGCTCCTGTCTCCTTCGGAGCGCAGGCAAAGGTGACGACCAGTGGTGATTATGCCTTCTATGCTGGAAGTCGCAGCGATCCCTTCTTTTTTGATTTGATGGGTTTCTGCAACAACTTCAAGTTCACCGGCACCGATTACTTTCTTGATAAGGATGTCTTTGGTATCGTGCTGGAAGTGCCAAATACAGCGCTGGGAGGGCAACCAAAGCCTGGTCTCTGGACACGAGTGCTGTGGAAGCACGACGAACAGTGGTTCCCGGCTGCTCACCTGGGCCTGCCCCTGGTAAATATCCTTTTCAACTCGTCCAGCGAAAAGGATGTGTTCAACCGTTCTGAACCTGCGCAGCAGAGGGCGCTATTCTTGAATAAGGTTGTAGCGCAGCTTGAAAGCATGGGACATACGGCAGACAGGGCGCGGCAGGTTGCGCAGGTATTCATTCCAGATATCCTGCATTATGACTACACGAGCGCGGCAGGGTTTTTGAATGGTCGCAAACTGACTGATGATGTGGTTGGTATCGTGCTCAACCTGGTAACGGCGGGTAAGGT